>JADYYY010000002.1:300000-488929 GCA_020853395.1 Acidobacteriota bacterium | reverse complement strand
GCTTCTGTTTTTCAAGGCAGCCTTCCTGATACCTGATTTTCGTCCCGACCTGATTCATGCGCATCTTCACGAAGGCGCCTTCATCGGGTATTTTCTGAAAAAGCTAGCCGGTGTACCACTTGTTTTTGATTATCAAGGAAGCCTGACCGGCGAATGCATCGATCATGGTTTTTTCGGGGCGACATCCAGGATGGCAGCGCTGTTCAGAAGGATCGAACGCATGAGCAACGGTTTTGCCGACCGGGTCATCACCAGTTCCAGCGCCGCCACGGACGATCTCGTCAAAAACTGGGGAGTTCAACCGCAGCGCGTGACCCCGCTGATCGATGCAGTAGATACGGATATTTTCTGTCCGGGGACACAACGAGAGGGACGTGAGTTGCTGGGGATCTCCCCCGACAGCTTTGTCGTCGCCTACCTGGGGATTCTGAGCCGCTACCAGGGCACGGACCTGCTGCTCGACTGCATTGAACTGTTGAAAACTGGCGGCATCAGGGCACTCTTCCTGATCATGGGCTTTCCCGATGAGCGCTACCGTCGTGAAGCAGAGGCACGAGGACTGTCGGACATGATCCATTTCACAGGAAAGGTCGATTATAACAAGGCCCCGCTGATGCTCTCGGCAGCCGACATCGCCGTGACACCGAAACTGTCGCCGACCGAGGCCAACGGCAAGATATTCAACTACATGGCCTGCGGCCTGCCGGTGGTTGCCTTTGATACTCCGGTCAACCGTGAGGTTCTAGGCAATACAGGGGTTTACGCCACATACGGCGATTCTCAGGATCTGGCCGCAAAGATTACGACTCTGCTTGAAGGCATCGATACCAGGTCCGGCATCTCAGACAAGGTTCGCAATAAAGCCCTGCGTGAACATTCCTGGAATACCCGCGGGCGTCAATTGTCCGAGGTTTACCGGGTCATGCTCACTCAGCAGCCCTGATTACACACAAGAACAGACTCAACGTCCTCAGCTTTTTGTGCGGAGAAATGAGTGAATTTTCCTCAGAGACAACAAAGATGTTGACACCGGCTCTCCAGTCTGATAAATAACAAAACTCACTGCGCGGGAATAACTCAGTGGTAGAGTGCGACCTTGCCAAGGTCGAAGTCGCGGGTTCGAATCCCGTTTCCCGCTCCAATCTTCTTGAATGGCAGGGGCATCTGCCCCCCGTCTCCAGGCCGTCGTTCCGGCCGCACCGTTCAACGGCCGCTCAGCCAGCTCACAGATGGTGTTGTCGATGGCGCGGCGCTGTCCGGCGCTTCGACGATCGCGGCCGCCGCACGCCATTGTTCATGTCGCCGGTCTACGGTAAGCTGACGACGTTCGTTGGCGGTCAGGATGTCTGCGAGAGTTGCTCACCGAAACGCTGGCTGGCTCACGCGATTTCCGTAGAATAGAGAGTCCCACCAGGGCGCCGTCGCCAAGCGGTAAGGCAGAGGTCTGCAAAACCTCCATCCCCGGTTCAATTCCGGGCGGCGCCTCCAACTTTCCTTAGCAAAACCGCGTCGATAAACGAGCTCGGTCTCGTGATCGGGCGACCCGCTAGCCGCCAGCACGCGGACCGAACCATTGGAGTTTCGATCCGGCCATCCGGAACGGCTGGCGTCCAATGCGCCGACGCTACGCATGGACCTGGCGGCACGGCCTTTGCGCCCTGCTCGTGCGCCTGCCTGAGGAGGGCCTGATGTTTCGCACGCAAGTCCTGCTCTTGATGGTGTGTTCGGTCGTGGGCGTCGCCGCGCCGGCGGTCGCGCAGCCGCAACGTGTCGGCCTCGAGGTCGGCGCACATTTCGAGTCGCTGCACGTCGACGACGCCGGCAGCATCAGCACGGGCATTGGTGGCCGGCTCACGGTCGCCGTGGCGCCGTGGCTGGCCATCGAAGGCGAGCTGACGTTCTTCCCGAGAGACGACTACAAGGTCACATCGCGCATCAACGGCGAGGACGTGGGGATCATCTACAACCGTCGGCGCGTCGACGCGCTCGTCGGCGTGAAGGCCGGCATGCGCGGCCCTCGCGTTGGCGTCTTCGGGCGTGTGCGTCCCGGATTCACGCGGCTGACCGATCGCGGTGTGGACTGCCTTCAGGTGTGCGCCCTGATCCTGATCGCGCCTCCGAAGTACGACACCGCGCTCGCCCTCGACCTCGGCGGCACCGTCGAGCTCCATTGGACGCCCAGCACGCTCATGCGGTTCGACGTCGGCGACACGATGATCCGCAATCGCGCCGACGCCACGGCCCCGCCGTTCTCGAGCGGCACGACGCACAACTTCACGACGCGCGTGGGCGTCGGCTTCCGCTTCTGACAGGTCCTGCGAGTCGGCGTTCGGCGCTGGCTTCGCTTCGGAGACCGCGGCGTTCCGCACACGAGTCAACCGCGCGGCTCATCGAACGCGGCGCGCGCCAGACCGGCACGGCATGCGCTAGCATCGCCGCATGCCGTTGTCGTTCACGTTCGTCGGCGCCGGCGCGGTCGGCGGCTTCTTCGGCGCCATGCTCGCGCGGCATGGGCAGGACGTGCGGTTCATCGCGCGCGGGCGGCACCTGGAGGCGATGCGAGCCCACGGGCTTCGCATCACGGGACCGCTCGGCGATTTCACCGTGCACGCCCCGGCCCAATCGGATCCCACCCGATTCGAGCCGGCCGATGTCGTCGTCCTCACCGTCAAGACGTACGACAACGTCACCGCGCTGCCGATCGTGCGGTTGCTCGTGGGACCGAACACGGTCGTGCTGACGCTGCAGAATGGCGTCGACAGCGCCGACGCCGTCGC
Source organism: Acidobacteriota bacterium (assembly GCA_020853395.1). Classification (NCBI taxonomy): domain Bacteria; kingdom Pseudomonadati; phylum Acidobacteriota; species Acidobacteriota bacterium. Next base: position 486,152 of record JADYYY010000002.1, on the reverse strand, counting down.
GTCGGTCGTCGGCCAGTCCGCTACGCTGGCCGGCGCGGCGTACATCGCCACGGCCATCGAGGCGCCAGGCGTCATCCGCCAGACCGGCACGCACCGGCGCATCGTCTTCGGCGAGTGCTTCGCGCCCGCAGCTACCGTGTCGGCGCGCGTGGCGGCGATCGCCGACGCGCTCACGAAGGCCGACATCCAGGCGGAAGCCGTCGCCGACGCGCGGCCGGCGATCTGGGAGAAGTTCGCCTACCTCGCGCCGTTCGCCGCGTTCACGGGTGCAGCGCGGCTGCCATTCGGTCCGCTGTGGGCCGACGCCGAGACGCGCCGCCTGTTCCTCGAGGCTGTCGACGAAGTCGAGGCCGTAGCGCGGGCGCACGGGATCGCGCTGCCGGCCGGCAGCCGGCAGCGCATCGTCGACTACGCGCATGCTCTCGATCCGTCCACACGATCGTCGCTCCTGATCGATCTGCAGGCGGGCAAGCCCATCGAAGTCGAGGCGCTTCAGGGGAGCGTCGTCAGACGCGGCCGTCAGGCCGGCGTGTCGACGCCGATTCTCGCGACGTTGTACGCGGTCTTGAAACCGCATGCGGGCGGACCGATCCGGGGGTGACCGCCGCGGCTCGTCTCGTGCCGACGCTCGTTCTCTCGACAACGCGTGGGCCAAGCTCGCGTTCGGTCCGCTCGTTTCTCACGGCGGCACGTACGGCCGTCCGTGGTGGCGTGAAGCCATCACCGGCGCGGGATTTCAGGTCGTGGAGGAAGGATCGCAGCCCGCGACGGCGTACTTCCTGCTCGTGAAGCCGGCTCGCGACGCTCTGCGTCGGGCACCAGGTAACGGCCTGGTCAGCGCAGGCGGTACCCGACCCACACGACGAAGCGGTTGAAGTAGTTGCCGTCGTGGCCGAGCTGGAGCTCTGGCGACACGGACATCCGCCCCTCGAGCGAGAGCCGCACGCCGCCGCCCGCAGCCAGGAGTCCACGCACGCGTGGAAATCGTGATGACGGCTGGAGCTGCCGATGCGTGACGAGCCCCGCACCGACGATCACGTACGGCCGCACGCGCGCGCCGGGGCCGATGTCGCGGATGGCCTGCACGAGCACGATCGTCTCGGGCTGATAGAACGTGAACGCGGGGCGGTCGCATCGCTGGGCGTGCGCGACCTCCGCTGACACGCCGAAGGCGTGACGGCGGTGCAGCCGCAGGCCGCCGCCGTAGACCCGTTGGCCGCCGTCGGCGCACGTCGAGCTCTCGATGAGCGAGTCGCGCCGGCCCGCGGACAGCCCGACGTCGAGGACGGCTGAATGGTCGGCGGCCTGTTGCGCCATCGCCTCGGGAGCGAAGACGCCCACCAGCATCAACGCCAGCATCAGTGCGAACGAACGCGCAGAGGTCATTTCGGCCGCCCACCCAGTATCTGCGCGAAGCCGGACGGAACAGGCTCACCGCCGCCGGAGTCGGAACGGCGCCCTCGTACCCTCGTACACGCCGGACTGGGTTAGTCTCGCATCCGCATGGCGATTCGACTGCTTGCGGTGTCGCGCACGCTGGCCACGAGTCATCCGCTCCTCGTGTTGGCGATCGTCTGGCTGGTGGTGCGCCTGCTGCTCATGCGCCGGTCGGCCACGCGAATCGTCGCGTGGACGCGCGTGGCCGCTGCGCTGTTCGTCATCTACGCCGTGATTTGCGCCTGGTACCTGTGGGTCCCGCAGTACTCCGATCATGCCGAGCCGGGCGTCGCGGCGATCAGTTGGTCCGTTTCGCACGGCGGGCCGGCCTATCACGCGGACGATGCGCCGGTGCGATTCGCGTTTCCGTACGGGCCGGTGCTGTACGTCGTGAACGGGATGGCGATGTCTCTGCTCGGGCCGTCGCTCGCCGCATCGAAGCTCGCCGGCATTGCCGCGGGTTTGCTGAGCATCGTGGTCACGGGGTGGGCGGCACGGCGAACGGGGCGAGCGGCGCCTGCCGCGGTCGCGGTCACGCTCGTGGGCTACCTCACCTTCGGCTCTGCGTCCTTCTGGGTGCGGCCGGAGCCGGTCGTTCTCTTCGCCGTTGCGGTTGCCCTGCTCGGCCTCAGCAGCGCTTCCCGCGTCGGCGCGGCGGTCCTCATCGGCGTGGCGGCCGGCATCGGCGTCGCGACGAAGATCACCGCGCTCCTGTACCTCGCGCCCGTCATCGCGATGGTGGCGTGGCGCCACGGCGCCGGTGCGCTCGCGATGGCCGCGGCAGTTGCGGCGCCGGTCGCCCTCCTGCCGTTCGCACTGAACGGTCGGATCGGGATGTGGGAGTACGTGGACTGGCTCGAGCGCGCAACGCGTCACGGCATGCGGTGGCGCTCCTTGCCGTCGATGCTCGCGTGGGCGGTGGTGCTCGCGGCACTGCCGGCCGCCGGATTCTGGAGACGCCGGCGCGGCATGCTGGACGACCAGGCGATCGGCCGGATTGCGCTGGCGGCGTGTCTCGTGGGCACGTGCTGGCTCGCCGCCAAGCGCGGCACGGGCCCGCATCATTTCCTGCCGTTCGTGCCGACGCTCGCCTATCTCGAGAGCGTGGCGGGCGGGCTTCTCGCGCCGGCGGCGTGTCGGCTCGGCGTTTCGGTGGTGATCGCGCTCGCGGCCATCGGCATCGTGGATCAGGTCACCTGGATCCGGCCCGTGATGGGCGCCGCCGATTCGCGAACCGTCGCCGAGCTGAAGGCGATGGCCGCGCGACACCCGACGCCGGTCGCGATGGGATACGCGTCCGGGTATCGGCTGTCGTTCCTCCGGCCGCTGCTGGTCTTCGACGGCGGACCCAATCCGATCGACGCCGTCTCGGTCATGGATGCGCAGGTGTCCGGCGAAGCGCTCGCGCCGGCCGTCGTCGCGTCGCTGCGTGCGTGCACGGTGCGCACCTGGCTCGTGCCGAGCGGCAGCGAGCCCTTCGAGCTGACCAGCGCGTACCTTCCGGGGGTCGCGCTCTTTCCGGCGGAGTTCGTGGCGGCCTTCCGGGCGCACTACGTGCTGGTCGAGCGGGGCGAGCACTTCGACGCCTGGGAGTGCGGAGGCTGACGCCTGATTCGGCGCGAAGTGCGCTATCGTGCGGCTATGCAGCGCAGACAGTCGGTCGTGGCGGCGGTGGTCGTCGCGTTGGCGCCGGTGGCGTACTTCGCGGTGCTTCGTGGAGACGAAGGGATGTGGACGTTCGACAACGTCCCTCGCCAGCAGATTCAGCAGAAGTACGGCGTCACGTTGACCGACGCGTGGCTCGGCCGGCTGCAGCAGTCTGTCGTGAGGCTGGAAAGCGGCTGCACCGGATCGTTCGTCTCGTCCGACGGGCTGATCCTGACGAACCATCATTGCGCGCAGACCTGCCTCGCGGAGAACTCGACGTCCGCGCGCGATCTGGTGGCCGCCGGCTTTCAATCGGCTGCCCGGTCCGGCGAGCTTCGGTGCGAAGGGGAGCAGGCATCCATCCTCGTCGACACGCGGGACGTGACGTCCGAGGTCACGAGCATGCTCTCGGGCGCGGCGCCGGCGGATCTGGCGCGGATCCGGAATCAGACGTTGACGCGGCTCGAAGAGCAGTGCGAGGCCGCAGCGACGCAGGCCGGCCGTCCCCTGAAGTGCGAGGCCGTGACGCTCTATCAAGGCGGCCAGTACTGGCTCTACGAGTACAAGCGATACGACGACGTGCGGCTCGCGTTCGCGCCCGAGGCCGAGGTCGCGGCGTTCGGCGGCGATCCGGACAACTTCCAGTTTCCGCGCTGGTGTCTCGACTTCTCGCTGCTGCGCGCCTACGAGCAGGGCAAGCCGGCGACGCCGCCGGCGCACCTGACCATCGACTGGGCGGGGCCGAAAGCACACGACCCCGTGTTCGTCGCCGGCCACCCGGGCACGACGCAGCGGCTGCTCACGGCCGAGCAGTTGAAGACGCAGCGGGACGTCTTCCTGCCGTTCTGGCTGCTGCGGTATTCCGAGCTGCGCGGGCGGCTGATCCAGCACTCCAGGTCGTCGGCCGAAGCCGCGCGTGAAGCGAAGGACCTGCTCGACACAATCGAGAACAGCCACAAGGTACGCCGGATGCAGCTCACGACGCTGCTGCGGGATCCGGTGATCGACCGGCGCGCGGCCGACGATCGCGCGCTGCGCGATGCGGTCGCCGGCCGGACGGACCTGGCCGGGCAGGTGAGCGCGGCATGGGACGACATCGTGCGCGCCGACGCGGTCTACCGCGAGATCCTGATGCCCTACACCTGGATCGAGAGCGGCGCGGGATTCGACAGCGACCTGTTCTCGTATGCGCGCCAGCTCGTGCGGGCGGCGGCCGAGCGCACGAAGCCGAATGCCGAGCGCCTCCGCGAGTACACGGACGCGCGGCTCCCCGCGCTGCGGCAGTCGCTGGGCGCGGCCACGCCGGTCCATCCCGCGGTCGAGCAGGTCCGGCTGTCGTTCGCCCTCGAGCGCATGCGCGAGTACCTCGGCGCGGATCATCCCGTGGTTGCGCGGACGCTGGGCGCGTTGTCGCCCGATCGCCGCGCCCGTGACCTGATCGCGCGATCGACGCTGGCCAACGCCAACGCGCGGCTCGCGCTCTTCGACGGCGGCGAGCAGGCGATCGCGGCGAGCAAGGATCCGATGATCGCGCTGGCGCGGGCGATCGACGCCGACGCGCGTGCATTGCGGACGCGGTACGAGAGCGAGGTCACGGCGCCCACGCAGCGCGCGCAGCAGGCGCTGGCCGATGCGCGCTTCGCGGCGTACGGCGCCAGCCGCTATCCCGATGCGACGTTCACGCTCCGTCTGTCATACGGCGCCGTCGACGGCTGGATGGAGAACGGCCGCCGGGTCGAGCCCGTCACCACGCTCGGGCGGATGTACGAGCGCGCCACCGGCAGCGAGCCGTTCGTGCTGCCGAAGCGGTGGCTGGCGGCCAGGTCGTCGCTCGATCCGACGACGCCGGTGAACCTCTCGACGACGAACGACATCGTCGGCGGCAACTCAGGGAGCCCGATCGTCAACGCGGCGGGGGAGATCGTCGGGCTGATCTTCGACGGCAACATCCACTCGATCGCCGGCAGCTACTGGTACGACCCGGCGAAGAACCGCTCGGTCGCCGTCCACCCGGCCTACATTCGCGCGGCGCTGCGCGACGTCTACCGGGCGTCCGCGATCAGCGCCGAGCTCGGCGTCAGCGGGCCGTCGCCTGCCCGCTAGGCGAGCGGCCGAACGGCGGCCGCCGCACGCGCTGGCAGCGCACACAGAAGAAGCTGCGCCGCGCGCGCTGGCCGTGCACCGCGCGCGAGACCTTGCCGCCGCACGATGGGCAGACGCTGCGGCCGTAGATCTCGAGGTGGCTCCGCAGCGCGAACTGGCGGCGGAGCTCGAGGAACCGGAACGAGAACACGCGCGCGTCGGCGACGATGGCGGCAAGCCTCGCCGCGCCGAGACGGCCCACCCGCGCGAACGGGCTGGTCCGCGTGCGAAAGAGCACTTCGTTCTTGATGATGTTCCCGACGCCCGCGAAGATGGCCTGGTCCAACAGAACGTCGGCGATCTCGCTCGCCCGATACAGCCGCGCGCGCTCGAGCGCCGCCGCGGGATCCCAGGCGTCGGAGAGCACGTCCACCGCGAAGTCGTACTCGTCGCGGGCGCGCGGCAGATCGAGGTACCGAAGCGACGCGCTCCAGATCGTGATCTCGCCGTTCGGGAACGCAAGCACGAGCCGCGGCGGCCCCGTACGCCGGTAGTCTCCGGTGACCGACGCGCCCCTCACGGTTGCCGCGAACGTCCCCCAGAGCAGGAAATGCACGCGCAGGGCGAACGTGTCGAGCTGGAACACGAGGTGTTTGCCCCAGGCGAAGATGTCCGCGACGCGCCGCCCGCGCAGCCGCTCGATCCCGATCGTGCTGTTGCCCGAGACCGCGCCGATCCGCCGGCCGACGAACGGCTGAAGCTGTTCGGCGGCGAGATGGATCGACGGGCCTTCCATCCATTCAGGCTACAGGGTTTCGGGCTCGCTGCGGCCGGCCGGAACGCCTGAGGGCCGTCGCTTGGCCGCCTCGCAGGACCCGGCTATGCTCGAAGTCGTTCATGAGGACGCTCATGACCGTCGTCCAGGTCTGTGCCGTCGTGGCGTTCGCGGCGTCGCATCACCATGGACACGGCCACCACCACCACCCGCACGGCTCCGCTCGTGGGGATCTCGACCGCGCCTTCGCCTTCGGCGTCGGCCTCAACCTGGCGTTCGTCGTCGCGCAGGTCGCCTTCGGCCTGCTGGCGAACTCGCTCGCGCTCGTCGCGGATGCCGGCCACAATCTCTCCGATGTCCTGAGCCTCGGCCTCGCCTGGTGGGCGAGGCGGCTCGAGAAGCGCGGTCCCACCGTCACCCACACGTATGGCCTGCGCAGCGCGTCGATTCTCGCCGCGCTGACCAACGCCGTGCTGCTCCTCTTGACGATGGGGGCGCTCGGATGGGAGGCGATTACGCGGTTCGGCGATCCGGTGGCCGTCGACACCACGCTCGTCATCCTGGTCGCGAGCGTCGGCGTGCTGGTCAACGGCGCGAGCGCGCTGCCGTTCCTGAAGGGGCGGCACCAGGATCTGAACGTCGGCGCGGCGTACGCCCATCTGCTGGCGGACGCCGGCGTCTCGGCAGGCGTCGTGATCGCCGGGATCGCCATCCGGTTCACGGGCGCCGGCTGGATCGATCCGCTCGTCACCCTCCTCATCGTCGCGATCATCGTCCACGGTACGCGAGGGATGCTCCGCGACTCGCTGAACCTCGCGCTGCACGCCGCACCGCGAGGCATCGACGTGCGGGCCGTCCACAACCAGTTGACGCGGGTGCCGGGCGTTGCCGGTACGCACGACCTGCACATCTGGGCCTTGAGCACGACCGAGACGGCGCTCACCGTCCACCTCGTGCTGCAGCCCGGCGCCAAGGAAGGGGCAGTGCTGGCCGACGCGACGGCGATGATCAAAGACCGCTTCGCCATCAACCACGTGACGATCCAGATCGAACGTCCGGCCGCCGAACCGATGGAACTGAGACGGTCCTGAGCTCGGAATCAGCGAGCGGGACCTGCGGTTCGGCGAGCCGAAACTGCAGGTCTGCGTCGTGAGCGATGGGGGGTGAGGCCGCGAATCGTGGCGCGAGCGCGAACGCGGGGCCCCCGCGACTCTCGGCTCGGGACCGCCTCGACCCGATGTACCATGCCGCGATCTCTGGGGAGGTGCGCCGTGGCGGACGGGAAATCGATGCAGCGTCGGATGTCGCGCCGGGAATTCGCGTCGAGGCTTGGTGCGGCGGCGGCCGCTGCCGCCGTCGGGAGCGGCACGGCCCCGCGCGTCGTCCGCGCGTCACCGTTGTCGCGGGTGCTCGGCGCCAACGACCGGGTGGTGCTGGCGAGCATCGGCGTGCGCGGCCAGGGGAACAGCGTCAAGCGCGGCTTCGCGCGCCTGTCGAACGTCGAGATCAAGACGCTCTGCGACATCGACGCCAACCTCGCGCCGTCGCGCGTGAACGACGCGCAACTGAAGGACGTGCCGTCGTTCAAGCCGGGGTTCACGCAGGACCTTCGCCGCGTGCTCGACGACAAGGACGTCGACGCCGTCATCGTCGCCACGCCGAATCACTGGCACGCGCTCGCGACCCTCTGGGCGCTCGACGCCGGCAAGCACGTCTTCGTCGAGAAGCCCTCGTCGCACACGATCTGGGAGGGCCGGCGGATGGTCGAGGAGGCCGCGCGGACGAAGAAGATCGTCCAGGTCGGGCTGATGAACCGGAGCCGGCCCGCCGTCCGCGAGGCGATCAGGTTCCTGCACGAGGGCGGCCTCGGCACGCTGTACCTCGCCCGCGGTCTGTGCTTCAAGCCGCGCGCGCCGATCGGCAAGTATCCCGACGGGCCGATGGCCCCGGGCGAGAAGTTCGCGTTGACGACCACGTCCACGACCTACGAGCCGACGTACGACGCGGCGTACCTCTCGAAGGTCGACTACGACCTGTGGCTCGGCCCGGCGCCGGCGCGCCCGTTCAACCGGAACCGCTTCCACTACAACTGGCATTGGCATTGGGATTACGGCAACGGCGACACCGGCAACCAGGGGCCGCACCAGTTCGACATCGCGCGCTGGGGCCTCGGCATCGCCGAACATCCGGTGCGCGTTCGATCGTACGGCGGCTACTACGGACCGGAAGCCTCGCAGGAGACGCCCGACACCGAAACCGCGATGTTCGAGTACGCCGACGGGCGGATGATCGAGTTCGCCACGCGTGGTGAGTTCACCAACGACGAGGGCGGCGTGCGGATCGGCGTGCTGTTCTACGGCGCGAAGGGATGGCTCTGGATCGACGAGTCCGGGCGGAAGTGGCAGTCGTATTTCGGTCCCAAGAACGAGATGGGGCCCGGCACCGAGAACCCGAACGGTCCGGGGCCCGGCGGCCCGGAGAACCCGCACTACCAGAACTTCGTGGACGCGATCCGCGCCAACGATCGGAAGGTGCTGACCTGCGACATCACGGAGGGGCACCTGTCCTCGTGCCTGCCGCTGCTCGCGAACATCTCGTACCGGTTGGGGCGCCAGGTCGCCTTCGACGGAAGGGCCGAGCGGTTCGTGAACGATCGCGAGGCCGACGCGCTGCTCACGCGGCCGTACCGGAAGGGCTTCGAGGTGACGAAGTAAGATCACGGCATGTCGAAGCCGTCGGGTCGTCTCGAAACGAAGCTCATCCACGCCGGAGAACCCGATCCTCGCGTGGACGGCGCCGTGGTCCTGCCGATCTTCCAGACCGCGATGTTCGAGACGGGCGATCAGGCCGAGCGCTACGACGACATCCGCTACCTGCGGCTGAGCAACTCGCCGAACCATCTCGTGCTGCAGCGGAAGCTCGCCGCGCTCGAGAACGCCGAGAGCGCGCTCGTGACCGCAAGCGGCATGGCGGCGATCTCCACGACGCTGCTGGCGCTGCTCCGAGCCGGCGATCACCTGCTCGTGCAGGACTGCCTCTACGGCGGCACGCACGATCTGCTCACCAAGGACCTGCCCGCGTTCGGCATCACCTTCGATTTCATCGATCCCGCCGATCCGGCGAGCTGGGGCGCCTCGCTCCGGCCCGGCACGAAGGCGATCTACCTCGAGACGATTTCCAATCCGCTGATGGAGGTCGCCGATCTCGAGGCGGCCGTGGCTTTCGCGAGGGCGCGCCACCTGGTGTCGATCGTGGACAACACGTTCGCCAGCCCCGTGAACTTCAGGCCGGTCGAGCACGGGTTCGATCTCTCGCTGCACAGCGCGACGAAGTACCTCAACGGCCACTCCGACATCGTCGCCGGCGCGTGCATCGGGAGAGCGGAGCTCGTGGCCGCCGTTCGCCGCAAGCTGAACCATCTCGGCGGCTCACTCGATCCGCACGCGGCGTTTCTCCTGCATCGCGGCCTCAAGACGCTGGCGGTGCGCGTCGCGCACCAGAACCGGAGCGCGCAGGCGATCGCGGAGTTCCTGGCATCGCATCCGGCGGTCGCGGCCGTCCACTACCCCGGATTGCCGACGCATCCCGATCACGCACGCGCGCGGGCGCTGTTCGACGGTTTCGGCGGCATGATGAGCTTCGAGGTGCACGGTGGCGCCGAGGATGCCGAGGCGTTCATGCGGCGGACGCGCATCCCGGTGGTGGCGCCGAGCCTCGGAGGTCCCGAGACGCTGGTGACTCGGCCGGCGGCCACCTCACATCTTGGCATGGCGCGAGCCGATCGCGAGCGTCTCGGCATCAGCGATCGGCTGATCCGGATGTCGGTCGGGCTCGAGGCGACCGAGGATCTGATCGAGGACCTCGATCAGGCCCTGCGCCCCTCAGCGAAATAGCGGCAGACGTCCGACTCGAGCGTCGATCTCGGCGACGAGCGTGTTGTACGCCGCGCCGCCGACGCCGCCGAACCTGCGCGTGAGCTCGGCTTCGGACAGATTGTCCGGCAGGCCCGCGATCGCGGGCATCATGGCGTCTTCGGTCAGCCCCGCGGCGACTTTCCGGTGCAGCTGGTGCGCCGACTCGTCCGACGTGCCGGCGACCTGCCCGAAGATCGTGCCCGCCCGATCGGCCGCCAGATCCGAGAACGAGAAGCCGCTGCCGCCGCGCGCATCGCGCAGTTCCTTGTAGAGGCCGATCATCGCGGCGAGCGGCTCGCCCGCCATCGCGGCGATCAACGCCGACACGGTGAAGTGCTGGGCCAGATCGCCGCGCCCGCGAAGGACGATGGTGCGCCGGGCGGGGCTGGGCCAGGCACGCGCTTCGGGGACGACCGCGCTGATTGGCCACCCGTTCACGTAGAACGCCACGGCGAGGAGCACGCTGCGCGATTCTTCGGCAGCGTCGCCCGTCCGTCCGCGGGTTTCGGCGAGGGCGAGCATCGGCTGGAGCAGGTCGACGAGCGAGGACTGCGGCGCGAGCTGGCTCGCGACGTCCACCAGCCGCTCGTGGTACGCCCGCCACTGCGCGAGGTTCGGCGTCGGGCGCGGCGCGGGCTGCTGGGCGCGCGCCGGGCTGGCGAACGCCAGGATCCCGAGCAGCAGGGCCACGAGGATGTTGGATTCCGGCCTCATGATTTGCCATGTCGCGCCGTCGATCTCGAAACGAGATCAGGGCGGCGCGGTGAGTTCGATTCTACGCCGCGCGGCGCCCGCGGGTCAGAGGGCGGGACGTGTCTGCTCGAGCGACAGCCGCAGGACCGCCAGTGCGACGGTGAAAAGGCTCCCACGCAAGGCGCGACCTGTCCTGCGCTCGCGTTTCTGGGCCGTCATGAGACGAAGCTCGCGGCGATCGAGCCGAGCGCGCCGAAGTCCATCGCGACGGTATCTCCGGGCATCACCGCCACGGGCTTCACGCACGTGCCGGTGATCACGACGTCACCGGGTTGCAGGCCGGGTCCGTACTGCGCCAGCTCGTTGGCCAGCCAGGCGAGCGCGACCCGCGGATCGCCGAGCACGTTGAATCCGCCGCCGTCGCCAGCGGGTTCGCCGTTCCTGTAGGCGTGAACCGCGTGCCGCGCGAGATCGACGTCGCGCCAGCTCGCGGGGGCGGCGTGGCCGATCAGGAACCAGCAGGCGCAGGCGGTGTCGGCGATGAGCTGCGCGGCGCCGACCGCCGTGAAGTCCACGTAGCGCGAGTCGGGCACTTCGATCGCGGGATGCAGGCTCGCCGTCGCCGCGAGCACTTCGTCGACCGTGTAGGCCGATGCGCGGCGCGGCAGCGCCGCGGCGATCCGGAAGGCGAACTCGGGTTCGGCGACGTTCATCACGTTGCCGGCGAGCGAGACGGGCGTGCCGGAGGTGAGGCGACGATCGGCGTAGAGCCGCCCCGCCAGCGGGCCATCCACGTTGATGTGCTGTTGGCCGGCCAGACTCGTGGCGGCGATCTTCCAGCCGGCAGCAACGAAGCCGGTCAGCCGTCCGATTTCGGCCTGCACGGCGTAGCCCTCGGCTCTCGTCGCCGGCCGGCACGACGCCGGCAGCGCGTCGATCCGCGCGCCGCGCCGCCAGTGATCCCAGAGGATCGCCGCGGCCTCCGCCGCACGCGTCACGAGCGAACCTTCAGCACGAGCTTGCCGGTGGTCTTGCGTCCCTCGAGATCGCGGTAGGCGCCGGCCGCCTCGTCCAACGAGTACTCGCCGCCGATCCGGATCGTCACCTGGCCGCTGGCGATCTGGCGCATGACGTCGTTGACGCGCCACGTCAGCTCGTCGTGCGTCGCCACGTAGTGGGCGAGGTTCGGGCGCGTCAGGAAGAGCGAGCCGCGCGTGTTCAGGACCGTCGGGCTCATGGGCTCCACCGGGCCGCTCGACTGGCCGAACAGCACCATCATGCCGCGCGGGCGGATCACCTTCAGCCCCTTGTCGAAGGTCGCGCGACCCACCGAGTCGTAGACGACGTCGACGCCGTGCCCGCCCGTGATCGTGCGCACCTCGTCCTCGAAGTCCTCCGTCGCGTAGTTGATGGCATGGTCCGCGCCGAGCGCGCGCACCTCGGTCACCTTGGCGTCCGTGCCGGCCGTACCGATCACCCGCGCGCCCCGGCCCTTGGCCATCTGCACGACCAGGCCGCCGGCGCCGCCCGCCGCCGCGTGCACGAGGCAGGTCTGTCCGGCTTGCAGCGGGAACGTCGAGTGCGTGAGGTAGTGCGCGGTCGTGCCCTGCAGCATCGCCGCGCCGGCCGTCCTGAAATCCACGTCGTCCGGGATCTTCGCCAGCAGCCGGGACGGCACGGCCACGTACTCGGCGTGCGATCCGCGGTGCATGGCGAACACGACGCGGTCGCCGGGCTCCACCTCGGTGACCTCGTCGCCGACGCGCTCGACCACCCCAGCCCCTTCGCTGCCGAGCACGATCGGCCGGTCGCTCGCGTACAGACCGGTGCGGAAGTAGACGTCGATGAAGTTCACGCCGCTCACGTGGATGGCGACGAGCGCATCCTTGGGACCGGGCACCGGGACCGGCGCCTCGTCGAGGACGATGCGCTCGGGACCGCCGGGCTCGACGACGACCAGCCGTTTCATCTTCGCCTCCTCGTCAGCGCGAGGCCTCCGCCTCACCGCCCCACAGATCGCTCACGATGCGGATGAGCATCGCCGTCGAGAGCGTGAACACCGCGCCCAGCAGCCACGCCTGGAGCGTCCGGCCGTACAGGATACTGCCCACCGTGAAGAGCGCCGACCAGATCGACGTGCAGCCCACGACCCAGCCGAGGAGCGCTTGCGGCACGTTGCCGCGCGCGACCCGATCGGCCGGATCGTTCGGCGCGATGCCGGCTGCCCGGCGGATCGGCTGCCAGCCCGCGCCGGCTGGCCGCACCTTCCGATAGAACGCGATCAACACCTGGCGGTCGGTTGCCGGAGCGAGATAGGCGGCCGCGACCCAGCAGATCGTCGTCGCGGCGATCGTCACGAGCAGGGCGACGTGCGTGCTGAACACCACGCCGTTCCGGCTCAGCACGAGCAGGAGCACCGACACGAGCAGCGAGCTCACCATGGCGACGACCTCGCACCAGGCGTTGACCCGCCACCAGAACCAGCGGACGAGGTACAGCAGCCCGGTGCCGGCGCCGATCTGGAGGATCACGTCGAACGCGTCCTTGGCGGACTCCATCAGGTACACCATGCCGGACGAGGCGACGAACAGCAGCACGGTGGCGAGGCGCCCCATCTGCACGTAGTGCTGCTCGGTCGCGTCGCGGCGGATGAACCGCCGGTAGAAGTCGTGCACGAGGTACGACGCGCCCCAGTTGAGGTGCGTGAGGATCGTCGACGAGTTGGCCGCGATGAGGCCGCCGACCATCAGCCCGATGAAGCCGGTGGGCAGGAACACCAGCATCGCCGGGTAGGCGATGTCGTGGCCGAGCAGGCTCGGATCGAGGTTCGGAAACGCACGCTGGATGTCGGACAGCTCGGGGTACACGATGAGCGACGCCAGCGCCACGAGGATCCACGGCCACGGGCGGAGCACGTAGTGCGCGATGTTGAAGAAGAGCACCGCGCCGAGCGAGTCCTTCTCGGACTTCGAGGCGAGCATGCGCTGCGCGATGTAGCTGCCGCCGCCCGGCTCCGCGCCGGGGTACCAGACCGCCCACCACTGCACGGCGACCGGCATGATGAAGACCGCGACCGCCATGTCCCACGAGCTGCGGAAGTCCGGCAGGAAGTTCAGGTAGCTCACGCCGCCGGGGCCGTGGAGCGCCGACACCTTCGCGACGAGCGCGTCGAGGCCGCCGACCTGCGGCGCCGTGACGGCGAAGTACGCCGCCGCCGTGACGGCCGACATCTTGATGAAGAACTGGATCATGTCGATGACGAGCACGCCCCAGAGACCCGAGACGGTCGCGAACGCCACGTTGAGCAGCCCGCCCATCAGCAGCGTCTGCCACCGCTCCAGCCCGAAGAGGATCCCCGCGATCTTCACGGCGGCGAGGTTGACCGTCGCCATGATGATGCAGTTGAAGATCAGCCCGAGATAGACCGCGCGGAACCCTCGCACGACCGAGGCGGCCGTCCCCGAGTACCGCAGCTCGTAGAACTCGAGGTCCGTCAGCACGCCCGATCGGCGCCAGAGCCGGGCGTAGAAGAAGACGGTCGCGACGCCGGTCAGCGTGAAGGCCCACCACACCCAGTTGCCGGCGACGCCGTTGCGCCGCACGATGTCCGTCACGAGGTTGGGCGTGTCGCTGCTGAACGTCGTGGCCACCATCGAGAGGCCGCCGAGCCACCACGGCACGGCGCGTCCCGACGCAAAGAACTCCGACGTGCTCTCGCCCGCCCGCTTGCCGAAGAAGAGCGCCGGCACGAAACAGAGCAGCAGCGAGGCCGCGACGATGATCCAGTCGAGGAGGGTGAGGGACATGGGCGACCAATACTATCGGGACATCGGGCGATCGCGGTATCGGGTATCGATGCGCCGCGCGAGGTCCACGGCCCGGCGGCCTCGACGTACATGCTAGGATGCGGGTCTTGACACAGGTTCGATGCACCACCGATCCGCTCAGGCGAGGTCCTGGCCGGTGGCGCAGCGCGCGTGTGAGCCGATCCGGCGGCGCGAGCGCCCGGTCGGCGAACGCCAGGGAGAAGGTATGAGGAAGCAGGTCGTGATCTCGGCACTCTCCGTGACCGCCTTGTGGGCGGGGGCCCTGACCGGGGTTGGCGCGGGGCAGGCTCAGAACGCCAGCGGGGCAGTGAGCATCGACGCCGACGACATCGGCGGCGTGGTGCGCAGCACGAAAGGGCCGGAAGCCGGCGTATGGGTCGTCGCGGAGACGAGGGATCTGCCGACCTGGTTCAGCCGCATCGTCGTCACCGACGAGCAGGGGCGGTACGTCGTGCCCGACCTGCCCAAGGCGAACTATCAGGTCTGGGTCCGCGGCTACGGCCTCGTCGATTCCGCGAAGACCACGACCGCGCCCGGCAAGGTCGTGAACCTCACGGCCACGATCGCGCCCGATCCGAAAGCAGCCGCGCAGATCTATCCCGCGCAGTACTGGTTCTCGATGATCGACATCCCGGCCAAGAGCGAGTTCCCGCTGCAGGAGAAGCCCTCTCCGGCGACGCAGGCCGAGTTCGTTCGCGCGTTGAACACCGATACCTGCGTCTCCTGCCACCAGCTCGGCACGAAAGCGACGCGGGAGATCTCGCCGACGCTCGGCACCTTCGCCTCGCCGGTCGAGGCCTGGGCGCGCCGCGTGCGCTCCGGTCACGACGGGGCGAACATGGACGGCCAGTTGACCGGGCTCGGACGCAACCGCGCGCTGAAGATGCTGGCCGACTGGACGGATCGGATCGCGAAGGGCGAGGTGCCGACCCAGGCGCCGCCGCGACCGCAAGGTCAGGAGCGCAACGTCGTCATCACGCAATGGGACTGGGCCGACCCGCGTGAGTACTTCCACGACGTCATCGCGAGCGACAAGCGCAACCCCGCAGTCAACCCGTACGGCGAGGTGTTCGGCCTCCACGAGAACTCGTCGGACCACATCACCATCCTCGATCCCGTGAAGCAGAGTTGGCGTCAGTTGGTCATCCCGCGCAAGGAAGGCGCGCCGGTGGCGGGCCGCGGCGGCACCATGGCCGCGCCGTCGCCGTACTGGGGCGACGAGATCATCTGGAACACCGTCGTCAACGGGCACAGCAACGAAATGGACCACAAGGGGCGCGTCTGGAACACGACGTCCACCCGCACGGGTGCCGAGCTGCCCGACTATTGCAAGGAAGGCTCGAGCAACCCGTCCGCCAGGCTCGCGCCCATCGCGGCGGGCCGCGGCGGAGGCGGCCGGCAGTACACCGTGCTCGATCCGAAGACGAACACGTGGCAGGTCGTCGACACCTGCTTCACCACGTTCCACCTGAACTTCGACAACGATCCGAACAACACGATTTGGAGCGGCGGCGGTGGGCTGGTCGGCTACGTCAACGTGAATCTCTGGGACGAGACGAAGGACGCCGGCCGGGCGCAGGGCTGGACACAGCAGATCGTGGACACGAACGGCAACGGCAAGCGCGACGCGTTCGTCGAGCCGAACCAGCCGGTCGATCCGGCCAAGGACAAGCGGATCCAGGCGAGCTGCTACGGCATCATGGCCAGTCCGGTCGACGACGCCGTCTGGTGCTCGCACACGGGCTTCCCGGGATCGCTCACGCGCATGAGCCCTGGCTCGAACTTCCCGGAGACCGCGCTGACGGAGATCTACCAGGTGCCCTACAACGATCCGCGCGCGTCCGGCTCCGGCTACGGGCCGCGCGGCATGGACGTCGACCGCGACGGCGTGGCCTGGACCGTGCTGTCGAGCGGCCAGCTCGCGAGCTTCGATCGCCGCAAGTGCACGGGACCGCTCAACGGACCGCAGGCGGCCGACGGCAAGCTCTGCCCCGAGGGCTGGACGTTCTATGCCGTCCCCGGGCCGAAGCACAAGGGCGACGTCGACGCCGCCACGGCCGACTCGAACTACTACAACTGGTCCGACAAGTTCAATTCGCTCGGCCTCGGCGAGAACGTGCAGATCGCGACGAGCAACCAGGGCGGTGCGCTGCTCGCGCTCGTCAACGGTCGATGGGTGATCCTGCGCGTACCGTACCCGCTCGGCTTCTACAACAAGTCGATCAACGGACGCATCGACGATCCGAAAGCCGGCTGGAAGGGCCGCGGCCTTTGGACCGGCTGGGGCAACCGCAACCCGTGGCACAACGAGGGCGGCAAGGGGAAACCCGGCATGGCCGTGCACTTCCAGGTGCGCCCGAACCCGCTGGCGAAGTAGCGGGCAGACCAAGGAGTCGAGGATGCTTCACGTGTCTCGGCGCGCCGCCATGCGGGCGCTCGCGTCGATGGCGGTGGCGACGTGCTTGACGGCAGGGCTGCCCGCGCAGCAGCCGGCGGGCGCGAATCCGGACGCCGCGAGGATCGAGAATCCGGTGCCGGCGACGCCGGAGTCCATCGCGGCGGGGAAGAAGACGTACGACAGCTACTGCGCAGGTTGCCATGCGCCGGAAGGCAAGGGCGGCCTGATCCTGTCGATCACCGAAGACAAGGGCCTGCCGCCGCCGCCCGCGTTCGACGACGCCGAGTGGGATCACGGGGCGACCGACGGCGAGATCTACGTCGTCATCCGCGACGGCGTCGGTCCCGACTACGTCATGGGACCGTGGAAGGATCGGCTCCCGGAACCGGTGCTCTGGAACGTCGTGAACTACGTCAAGTCCCTGTCGGTGAAGAAATGAGCGATGCGCCGAGACGCCCCAGTGTGCCGGTCATGTTCGGATTGATCGTCCTCGGGGCCGTCATCGGCGGCATGGCGGTGGAGTACTGGCTGGTGACGCGCGGCGTGGCGTCGCCTCGCGCGCAAGCGGCCGTCGGCGACGACGTGGCGGCCAACGTCGCGCACTTGATGAGCGTGCAGCCCACGCAAGGGCACACGATGAAGGACGTCGGCGACCACTGGGCGAACCTGTGGTTCGCCGTGAGGCACAAGAACTGGACGCTCGGGCGGTTCTTCTTCGACCAGGCCCGGCAGAGCGCCCGCTGGACCGTCGCGATCCGGCCCACGCGCGAGTTGCCGGACGGCAGCGCCGTCGACGTCAAGGGCCTGTGGACCGCCGCGGACATGAGCGCGTTTGCGGCCGTCCAGATCGCCATCGAGGATCAGAACGCGCAGGAGTTCGACGCCGCGTACCGACAGACGCTCGACGCCTGCCACGCTTGCCACACGGCCCTGCGGATGTCCGAGATCAAACCGGCCATTCCAACCGCGCCCGCGTCCACGATCCTCAGCTTCGATCCGCTGCCCGCCAACTAGCGGTCCAGATGGTGCGTCCGATTCCGCGTCGGCGATGCTCTCGGCTCTCGGCAGGCGCGGCGACACGGGCGGCGAGGCGCCGAACAGCGGCGGCGCTGGCCCGCGGCGTGTGGATCGCCGCACGGACCTTTCCCGCGTTTCCAACGTATTACGAGAAAGTCACATACCGCGAAGGCGCGTCGGGTTCGGGCGAACGAGCGGCCGTCGACGTGCCGGCGGCCGAAGAGATCAAGGGGCAAGGCGGATGACTCAGTTGCTGCTGCTCGTGCACGTGGTCGTCGGAGCCGCGCTGCTCGGCGCGTTGACCCACCAGAGCCTGAGCGTGGCCAGGGGGGCGCAGACCGCACCGGCGCGCGGATTCCGCCAGCGCTTCCAGAGCGTGAGCTCCCCGTCCTTCACCAATGCGGTCGTCGTGCTCTTCGCGTTGAGCGTGGTGCTCGGCGGGCTGTTGTATCCGCGGTACCGCATCGACGTGCGGCCCATCCTCGAGGACTTGCAGCTCAGCGCGGCCAACGGCCTCTTCGAGACGAAGGAGCACTTCGGCGCCGTGGGTCTCGGCGTGCTGCCGGTCTACTGGGTAGCCTGGCGGCCGAAGCTCGCCGTGGAGTGGGCCTCCACGCGCAAGTACCTGACCTGGATTCTCGCGGCCCTCGCGTGGTTCAACTTCCTGGTCGGCGAGCTGCTGAACAACATCAGAGGGATGTTCCCGTGACCGAGCTCGCGCGGTTCAAGGTCTTCTCGATCGTCTACGGTCTCGCCTACATGGGCTTCTTCCTGTACTCGGAGCACTGCCAGTGCGCGATGTTCCGGTACTACCCGGCGATCGGGACGTTCTCGCTCGAGACCCTGCCGCTGCAGCAGGCGGGGCTGCCGATCAACTGGTACAGTTGGATCCTCGGCGCGCTCGTCGTGAGCGTGGCGGCCATGTACGCCGTGCCGAAGCGGCTGGCCGAGCGGCTGCCGCACTCGTGGACGTGGGGGATCACCCTCGCGCTGCTCGTCGGGATCATGGTCTACGAGCGGCGGTGGTTCTACTGAACGGTGGATGACAAGGCCGCCCGGTTTCCCTAGGATCGAAGCGACAGGGTCTTTCGGGTTCTGGGAGGAGCGTATGCGTATGCGTCTGACGTGCAGCCGGTTGACGCTCCTGGGTCTGCTTGGCGTCGTGCTGGCCGGCGGGTCGCCGCCCGGGATCGTCCAGGCGAACGGCACCGAGTTCTTCGACGCGGAGCACGACGGCGAAGTCCTGCTGTACTACTTCGGCAACGTGCGCGATACGCAGGGCCAGGTCGTCGACAAGTTCATGGTGACGATCAAGGACAAGGGGGCCGGTCTCACGTTCCCGTTCAGGAACGACACGCCTGGCCATTTCCGCAGCCCGGACGTCGGCAAGGCGATCAAGGGCGCCGGCAAGCCGGTCGACCCGCGCAACATCGAAGTCACGATCACGAAAGCCGGCTACCGCATCGTCCGCGCCCCGAAAGTCCCCGACAAGCAGGGCGCCGTCGAGCTCGACAACTTCATCGTCGAAGCGGTACCGAACGGAAAGTAGAGCCATCCACCCGTCGCACTCTATCGAAGAGGCGGCGCGTACATGAGCCCGCCGTCCTTCCAGAGCCGGTTCGGTCCGCGGTCGAGTCCGATATCGCTGCCGCGACCGAGGTTGCGCTCGTAGATCTCCCCGTAGTTGCCGACGGCTTCGATGGCATTCGCCGCCCAGTCCTCGGAGAGACCGAGCGCGGCGCCGTTGCCCGGCACACTGCCGAGCAACCGCCGGACTTCGAGCGCGCCGGCTTCGGCTCGCAGCCGATCGACGTTCGCCGAGCTGATCCCGAGCTCCTCTGCGCTGATGAGGGCGAAGACCGTCCATCGGACGATGGTGAACCACTGCATGTCATCGTCTCTGACGAGCGGCGCGAGCGGCTCCTTCGAGATGACGTCGGGCAGAATCGTGAAGTCGTTCCGGGCAGGCAACAGGCGGCGGATCGCCGCGAGATCAGAGACGTCGCCGGTGTACGCCTGACACCGCCCGGCCGCGAGCGCCTCGGCAATCTCCGCGTACGCGTGCGGCGACTCGACGATGACCTTCCTGAACGTGCCGAGATACTCGTTCGCCTGGATCTCGAACACCGTACCGCCCGCCACGCAGATCGTCAGCGGGAGCAGACCCTGCCGGTCGCGGACGCCCAGGCGTGTCGCGAGCAGGAAGCTCTGGCCGTCATGGAACGTGATCGGACCGAACAGGAGGCCGAGCGGACGCTCGCGTCGCAGCTCCCACGTCAGACGACGAGCGACGACGTCGACGAGCGGATTGGCGCGGAAGTCGGCGACAGTCCGCACGTCGACGAAGGTCACCTTGCCCGCGTCCCCCAATACCGCGGCGGCGATGGCCCGGCAGACGTCGATGTCGAAGCCGTGGTGCCGTCCGGCCGCGTCGACCGACGAGAAGCCGGGCACCCTCGGCTCGATGCCGCAGCCAAGGGTGCCGCGCGCGCGGATCTGCTCGAGGCGCGGCGGCGAGGCTTGCGCGCCGAGAACAGTGGTGCCGGCCACGAGCCAGGCAACGAGCAGCCGCAGCATGCGATCAGTGTAGCGGCGCGCGGACTGTGTCGTAATTGTGGCAAGCTATCGTCCCCGGAAGTCCGGACGAGCGAAAGGTGGAGTCATGCGAGCACGCGTACGGGTGTGGACGGCACTGCTGGCGGCAGGCATCGTAGCGTTCGGCGGCGCGGCACGAGCGCAGGCGCCGGCGACGGCCCCGAAGACCCCGAAGACGACGACTGCCCAAAAACCCGCCGCGCCGAAGACCACGAGCGCGCCGAAGACGCCGGCTCCGAAAGCCGCACCGGCGCAGAAGCCGGCTGAGGCGGCACAAGAGCCCCAACCGGCTGCCAATCCCAGTTTCGAGCCGAGCGTAGGCCAGCCGGGCAAGGACGTCGTCTGGGTGCCGACGCCTCAGGCGCTCGTCGACAAGATGCTCGACATGGCGGGTGTGACGCCGAAGGACTACGTCATGGACCTCGGGTCCGGCGACGGCCGAACCGTCATCACGGCCGCCAAGCGCGGCGCCACCGCCGTGGGCATCGAGTACAACCCCGACATGGTCGCGCTGTCGCAGCGTAACGCCGTCACCGAAGGCGTGACCGCACGGGCGACGTTCCGCAAGGCCGATCTCTTCCAGACGGACTTCTCGAAGGCGACGGTCATCACGATGTTCCTGCTGCCGAGCATCAACATGCAGCTCCGGCCGAAGCTGCTCGACCTCAGGCCCGGGACGCGCATCGTCTCCAACAGCTTCACGATGGAAGACTGGGAGCCGGACCAGCGCGAAACGGTCGAGGGCGATTGCGTCAACTGGTGCACGGCGCTGCTGTGGATCGTGCCGGCCAAGGTGGCGGGCAACTGGAGCGTGTCGGGCGGGCCGTTGAGGCTGACGCAGGAATTCCAGCAGGCGTCGGGCTCACTCGGCAGCCAGCCGATCGCCGACGGCCGTCTGCGCGGCGATCAGCTCTCGTTCACCGTGGGTGGCAGCAAGTACGAGGCGCGCGTCGTCGGGAACACGATGACGGGGACAGGTCCGAACGGCGCGTGGAAGGCGACGAAGATCGTGCCCGCGCCCGCGGCTGGCCGCGCGACCGGCAGCGGCGCGAAGCCCGCCGCACCTGCAACGGCGAAGCCCGCCGCGCCTGCGACGGCGAAGCCGAAGTAGAACCGCGCTACGCCGGCGTCGAAGCCGGCCATCGCAGCTCGACGCCGTTCTCGACGAGCTGGCGCTGGTAGTCGTCGAGGAGCGTGGACGAGGATCTGATCGCCCGAGGTGGCACGCGTCGCTCGAGCGCCATGGCGGCGAGCACGCCCGCGGCCTCGCCGATGCCCCATTCCACCGGGTGCAGGCGGTAGCATCCGTTCGTCACGTGCGTCGTCCCGATGTTCTTCGCCGCGGGCAGCAGGTTGTCCATCCTCACCGGCAACAGGGCGCCGAGCGGAATCTCGAACGGCGCCGCCGGGAAGTCCACGTAGTTGTCGCCGCCCGACGACGGGTGCAGGTCGATGGCGTAGCTGCCGACGCCGACGGAATCGAAGAAGGTCGCGGCCCGCGGCGCGCCGTTCGGGCCGGTCGGCGCCGCGACGTGCTGTTCGAGGACGGTGAAGGCCGCTTGAATGCGGCGCGACTCACGCACGTAGGGGTACTTGGCGAGCCCGTCGGCCGTGCCCATCACGTCCGCGCGCAGGCGCAGGCCACGCCAGCCCGCGCCGCCGTCCGGCCGCGGCGCTTCGGTCTGCAGCCAATAGAGCACCGACAGGCTCAACTGCTTCGCCGCGTCGAGATGACGACGCGCCTCGGCGTCGCTCACGCCGATCAGGTTGCCGCGCATGTAGTCGTTCTGCGGCCAGTTCATGATCGTGATGTCGCCCGCGTAGGCGCCCGGCTCGAAGTTCGCGCGCGCGGCGATCCGACGGTAGGTCCACAGGTTCACGGCCGCGCCGGGCGTCGGGCCTTCAGGGTTGAATCCCAGCGTTCGCGGCTCGCCGGTGCGCGGGTACGTGTAGGTCAGGTCCAGCAACCGGCCGGGCCAGGGCGGCTGAAGCGCGGGCACGAACGCTTTCCACTCGTCGTACGCGCGCGGCCGATCGATCGTGTGATCCTCGCCGGCCACGTAGTCCATCGCCAGGCAGCAGGTGAACGCCTGCTGATTGGCCGGGTCGTCGCGATCGCGCGCGTGCGGCTCGCCCGTCCGCGCCCGCGACTCCGCGCCGGTGACGAGCTCGGTGCCGGTCATCGGCAGGAGATCGCCGAGCTCGGTGGCGTCGATGAACAGCTCGGCGTCGATCGTCACGCGCCGGCCGGTGCGGAGATCGAGCATCGCGACCGCGCGGACTCGGTCGGCCGCGACGTCTGCGCTCACTGGCTCGTGCTCGCGCAGGAGCTGCAGCCGCCCGCCGCTCGTGTAGGGCGCCAGCAGCGCCTCCAGGACGGCAAGGGCGACGCGCGGCTCGTGGCAGAGACGCGAGACCGATCCGGCGCCCGGGTTCAGATCCGGCAGGGTCCGCGCCGCGGCAGTGAGCGGATAGTGGCGGCGGTAGTAGTCGCGGATCTCCGCGCGCAAGGTGCGGTACGAGCGCGGCGCGCCACGCGTTTCGATCCACGGGTGCTCGTCGGGCGGCACACCCTGTTGCGTGAGCTGGCCGCCGATCCAGTCCGTCTCTTCCGTGAGGATCACCGTGCGGCCCGCGCGGAGCGCGGCAAGGGCAGCCGCGCAGCCTCCGAGGCCGCCGCCGACGATGGCGATGTCGGCGCGGCGGGCGGTGGGCGAGCGATCCTGAAACGCCGCGGCGCGTCCGGATCGCAGCCACGCGGTGCCGACCGTTGCGGCGGCAGCGGCGCCGGCGGCCAGGAATCGGCGGCGATCCACGTCAGCGAGGGATCGGCACGAAACGCTCGGTGGCTTCGGGCAGCCGCGACGCCTCGAGGATGCCCATGACGGCCATCGTCTCGCGCCGGTCGACGTTCGGCCGGCCGGTCTCGAAGAAGTCCAACGTGCTCGACAGGCTGGCCTCGAACATCCTGGCCTGGTCCACCGGCAAGTACCGCGTGCCCTTGCGCGACGACAGGCTCGCGGCGAACGGCGTGGCGCTGCCCGTGTAGACGTTGACGACACCCGTGCGCCCGCCAGAGAAATCGATCAGCAGTTGCGAGCGATCGCCGGTGCCCCGGCGCATGAGGCGTTGGGCATCCGGTCCCATCACGCTGATCAGCAGCTCGACCGGATGGATCGCGTACTCGCCGAACGAGCCGCCGTTGCCCCACGTGATCATGTGCTCGACGGCGTCCGCGCCGAGCTTCTTCGCCTCCTCCTGCACGTTCGTGTAGCGCAGGGCCGAGGAGGTCTGCATCGACGTGCCCGAGCGGTCCGCGAGCGCAACGATGTCGCGGGCGGTGGCGAAATCCGGGGCGAACGTCTTGTCGACGAACGTGGGCTTCTTCAGCGGCAGCACCCGGCGGCACAGCTCGAGGTGCGTCTCGGGCGTGCTCGGGGCGAGGAGCATGAAGAAGTCGACGGCCGCATTCAGCGCGGCGACGTCGGGGAAGTAGGGGATGTCGTTCTTCGCCGCCCATGCCCGGCCCGGCTGCTCCTGCAGGCCCGTGCAGCCGGCGAGCGTGAAGCCCCGCCCCTGCAGCGTGCCGGTGAGCGCCTTGAGGTACACGTTCGCGTGGTAGTTGTCGAGATTGTCGTCGACGAAGCCGATGCGGCCGCCCGCGCGCCGGGCGCGAGCCGTCGCCTCCGCGCCGAAGGGCACGACGGCAGCCGCCGTGAGCATTCGCGTCGCGTCGGCGAGCCACTCGCGGCGGGAGCGCGTTCGATCCGTAGCGGAGGTGGCTGTGTGCATGCGAGCAATATAGACGGTTTTCGGCTGTAGAATCCCCCCACCTATGAGTCCATTCTTCGGAGAGGCCGGGCAGACGATCGGGGCACCGCATCGGATGCTGCGGGCGGCGGTCTAACGATGGCCTACGTTCTCGCGCTCGATCAGGGCACGACGAGCTCGCGCGCGATCGTCTTCGATCGGAGCGGCGCCGTGATCGCGACGGCGCAGCAGGAGTTCCGGCAGATGTTCCCCGAGCCGGGCTGGGTCGAACACGATCCGCAGGAGATCTGGGCCACGCAGTTGCAGGTCGCCCGCGATGCGCTGCAGCGCGCGAGCCTGACGGCCCGTGACATCACCGCGATCGGCATCACGAATCAGCGCGAGACGACCGTCGTCTGGGATCGGCGCACCGGCCAGCCCATCGCCCACGCGATCGTCTGGCAGGATCGCCGGACGTCGGCGGCGTGCGATCGCCTGCGGGCCCGCGGCAAGCTGCCGCTGATCCGCCGCAAGACCGGCCTGGTGATCGACGCGTATTTCTCGGCGACGAAGGTGCAGTGGTTGCTGAACAACGTGCCCGGTGCGAAGGCCAAGGCGCGAGCCGGTGTCCTCGCCTTCGGCACGATCGACTCGTGGCTCGTCTGGAATCTCACGAGCGGCCGGCAGCACGTCACGGATCCGAGCAATGCCTCGCGCACGATGCTGTTCAACATCCGAACGGGTGCGTGGGACGAGGAGCTGCTGGCGCTCTTCGGCGTGCCGGCGTCGATGTTGCCCGAGGTGAAGGCGTCGAGCGAAGTCTACGGCGAGACGCACCTGCTCGGCGACGCCCCGATCCCGATTGCCGGGATCGCCGGCGATCAGCAGGCGGCGCTGTTCGGTCAAGCCTGCACGCGGCCCGGCATGGTCAAGAACACCTACGGCACCGGCTGCTTCATGCTCATGCACACGGGGCCGACGCCGATCCGCTCGCGCAACAACCTGCTCACGACCGTCGCGTGGCGCATCGGCGATCGGACCGAGTACGCGCTCGAAGGCAGCATCTTCATCGCCGGAGCGGTCGTGCAGTGGCTGCGCGACGGCCTCGGGCTGATCGGATCCTCGGCGGAAGTCGAGGCGCTGGCGTCGCGTGCCGCCGACACCGGCGGCGTGTACTTCGTGCCCGCGTTCGCCGGTCTCGGCGCGCCGCACTGGGATCAGTATGCGCGCGGGTTGATCGTCGGCCTCACGAGAGGCACGACCGGCGCGCACCTCGCGCGCGCGGCGCTCGAGGGCATCGCCTATCAGGTCGCCGACGTGCTCCGCGCGATGGAGCGCGACGCCGGGATTCGGCTGAAGGAGTTGCGCGTGGACGGCGGCGCGGCGGTCAACAACCTTCTCATGCAGTTCCAGGCCGACATCCTCGGCGTGCCGGTCGTTCGCCCGACGGTCGGGGAGACGACGGCGCTCGGCGCCGCATACCTGGCGGGCCTCGCCGTGGGCTTCTGGACGAGTCCCGCCGAGATCGCTGCCCAGTGGCGCACGGACCGTCGTTTCACGCCGGCGATGACCTCGTCGCGCCGCCGATCCCTCGTGCAGGGCTGGACGCGTGCGCTCGAGAGATCCAGGCGGTGGAGCGAAGAACGGTGATGCTCACGTCCGGCCATGGGATTGGACGGCCCGCTCATCGCTGTTGGCGGCGTCGCGATTCGTGTTTAATCTGAAGCCATGCGTACACCGCGTCTTCCCATCTCGATTCTTGCGATCGTCGCCTCGAGCCTCGTCGTCGCCGCTCTGCCGGCGGCGCAGGCGACGTCCACGCCCGCGCCCGCCGGGGCTCAGGCGTATTTCATCTCACCGCGGAACGGCGAGGCGGTCACGTCGCCGTTCGTCGTGCGCTTCGGCCTGAAGGGAATGGGCATCGCGCCGGCCGGCGTCACCCAAGCCAACACCGGGCATCATCACCTGCTGATCGACGTCGAGAAGCTACCGGATCTGACGAAGCCGCTGCCGGCGACCGACAACATCCGCCACTTCGGCGGCGGTCAGACCGAGGTCGAGCTCACGCTGCCGCCCGGCAAGCACACGCTGCAGCTCGTGCTGGGCGACGCCACGCACACGCCGCACAGCACGCCGGTGATGTCCGAGAAGATTACCGTGACGGTGAAGTAGACCGAAGTCACACCGGCTCGCGAGCGAGCAGTCGCAGCCGTGCGCGGTCATGCTCTCGGGCAGGCGCGGCACGATTGCCCGCGGTCACCTGGACGTGAACGAGCCAGACGCGATGCGTCCACCCGGTCATCGCTGGGGTATCGCCCTGCGATGCCCGGAGTCCAACTCGCGATACGGGCCATTCAACGTCGAAATGACCGACCGCCGATGCCCAGAGGCCGGCGTCAGAATCTCAAGAGCGCCCCAACCGTCGCGCGCCAGAAGTCGAACTTGCCGAGCGCCAGATCGACGTTGGTGCCGGGCGGATCCTGCAGGCTCCGGAAGTAGCGGAAGTCTCCACGCACGCCGGCGTGTTCGCTGAAGAGCGCCATGACGCCGAAGCCCACGTTCACCCCCGAGTCGTTCGTCGTCACGCGATCGAACAGGTCGTTGTCGTCGAGGCGTGTACGAAGCAGACCGCCGCCGACGACGCCGTACGGACGGACGCGGCCGTCGGCGATCCGAGGAGCGATCAGCACGCTCGCCATCGCGGTCGTCACGTTGCTGCCGGCCACGAGCGCGACGTCGCCGGACTCGTCGAAGAAGTCGGGCGTGTAGCCGACCTCCAGCTCGAGGCCAGCGACGTCGCCCAGAAACGAGAGGGCCGCGCCGACGGTGAGCTTCGACGCGGGCGCGTCCTTCGCGAAGGTGGCGCCCGCGAACGGCGTCAGAAACGTCTGCGCCTGGGCCGGCGCCGGCAGCGCCGCCACGAGCACGATCGCGAGGGCGCCGATGCACGTTCTCTTCATGATCGATCTCCTTGCTGCGGATGCAGCGGATCGGAGCAACGGGCATGCCAGTGCACGCCGATTCACTGCGCCTGCGTGAGAGACCCGTGCTGCGGCGACAGCGCAGGCATTCCCTTTTTGTCGGCATCGGGACGGGGTGAAACGTGGCGCAGGCCCCAGGTATGACGGGCGCGGACGAGACGCGCAGGAGTGGGCTGGCCTTGCCCTTGCAATCTCGGCCGCGAGCGCTCCAACTGGCGCGCTTCCAGACGGAACACCGCGAATCGAATGTCGAATCTGTTGTCGCACGCCATGTCGCCCTGGGCCGCGAATGCCGGCCCGTCCGCCATCCCTTCCAGCATCTCGGACCTCGACGTCGAGGTCGCTGTGATCGGCGGCGGGGTCATGGGCATCACGGCGGGTTACCTGCTGAAGCGAGCAGGCCGCCGCGTGGCCGTCATCGAACGGGCGCGGTGCGCAATGGGCGAGACGTCCCGGTCTGCGGCCCATTTGACCGCGGTCACCGACGTACGGCTCACCGATCTCATCGAGCGGCTCGGGGCCGAGCGCGCGCGCGCCGTGTGGCATGCGGGGTTCGCCGCGCTGGCGCGGATCCGGGCGAACGTTCGCGACGAGCGCATCAATTGCCAGTTCGGTTGGGTGCCCGGCTACCTCTGGGCCCCATCGCCGGGGAACGGTAGTGCCCGCGCAGCGCTCATGCGGGAAGCCGACGCGGCCGGCGACCTCGGCGTCGAGGCCGCGTACGTCGAGCACATTCCGGGCCTGGGCCGTCCGGCCGTCCGGTTCGACAACCAGGCGCGCGTCGATCCCGTGGCGTATCTGCAGGTGCTCGCGTCGCGGATTCCCGGCGATGGCGGGTACGTGCTCGAGGATGCCGAAGTCACGAGCATCGAGGATCGTCCCCTCACCGTGTGGGCCGGTCATCGCCGCATCCGCGCCGACTACGTCGTCATCGCCACGCACGGCCCGCTGCCCGGCGCGCTCGGTCCGGAGCGCGCCGCCTGGCTCGAGAGCAATCTGTTCTCGTACAGAAGCTACGTAGCGACCGGCCTGGCGCCGCGAACCACGCTGCCGGAGGGGCTGTTCTGGGAGAACGTCGACTCGCCGTACGAGTACCTTCGTGTCGATCGTCGGCTCGGTGACGACGATCTGGTGATCGTCGGCGGGCACGACCACTGGGCTGGCCAGCCCGAGAGCGCGGGGAGCCGCTACCGCGCCTTGTCACAACGGCTGGAATCGATCGCGTCGGGCGTGCGCGTGACCCATCGCTGGTCGGGCGAGATCGTCGAGACGCGCGATGGCCTGCCGTTCATCGGCGAGTTCGGACCGAACCGATTCGTCGGCACAGGCTTCGGCGGCAACGGCCTCACGTTCGGCACGCTGGCCGGCATGATGGCCGTCGATGCCGCGCTCGGGCGGTCGACGGCCTGGGCCGATCTGTTCGGCGTGGATCGGGCGCTGCCGCAGCGCACGCGCGCACAGGATCTCGCGCGCCCGGCCTCACAATCCCCACGGGAGCATGTAGCCGGCGGAGAGATTGGTGCGGCGGGTGCGCGTCGCGTAAGCGACGTCGAGCCTGATCTGCCCGTTGAGCGCCGGCGCACGGACGCGCAGCCCGGCGCCGACGTCGGCCTGCCAGCGTGAGGCCGCCCCGTCGGCATCGGCGCCTTGCCAAGCGCGCGCGATGTCGACGAACCCGGCGACTCCGACCGTGCCGAGCGCATGCCGCCGCAGCATGTGCGCGTACTCGACGGTGCCGAACGTCAGGCGCCGGCCGATCACGTTCGTCATGATGATCCCATCGTCGAGGAAGTCGTGCCCGCGGAGCAGCGCGCCACGGCTGCTGCTGGAGCTGGCGACGGGCCAGAGCGCGAGCGGCGCACGGTTGGCCGCCGCGCTGACGCCGCTCCGTGCGGTCCATCCCCAGCCGTTCGCGTTCGATCGCCAGGCAGCGCTGACCTCGCCCGACGTGAATCCTCCGGCGGCCTTCGCCAGCCATCGCCGCCATGCGCCGTGCACTGCGACGCGATCGCGCGCCCAGCGCGTGCCGACGTCCGCCTCGACCGCCAGGAACCGGCGCTCGTCGAACCGATCGGATCCCAGTCCCAGTTCCCAGCGCAGCCAGCCGGTGGCCCAGTCCGACCAGCGCACCACCGTGCGCCGGCGTTCCTCGCGGACGATGGAGGAGGTGCCGAGCGCGCTCGGTCCGTACGCCTGTCGTTCCCACATGGTGTCGAGCGCGATGACGCCGAACAGCGGCGCAGGCAACGGCGCCGCGAGTTCGCCGCGAAGGCGGGGCCGGTTCTGACGAAAGCGGAACGCGACCTGTGCACCCTCGCCCTGCCGCGCCAGACCGTAGAAGCGCAGGGGAATCTCACGGGTGAAGGCAGCGTTGAGGCCGACTCCGGCCCATCCCGTGGCGCCGGAGGGATAGGGCGCGCGCTCCTCGATCGCGGCCGTCACCGCCGCGCGGCCTCCCGTCTGTGGTTCATAGCGGATGGTAGCGTCGTCGACGGCCGGCAGCGCGCGCAACCGGCGCGTGCCGCGCTCGAGCAGCGCCGGCGTCAGGAGCGCGCGCGGCGCGATGCCCGCCGTGCGCACGACGAGCGGGTGCGGCGTTCGCACAGCGCCTTCGACGGCGAGCCCGTCGGCCGTTGGCTCGCCGAGATGATTCCAGGCCTCGAGCGCGGCGACGGGATCGCCGCCGAGGAACCGGGTCGTGCCGAGCACGCGCCACGCGTGCTGCGCCTGCGGATCCACCTGCAGCGCTTGCGTGGCGAGCGCTCCGGCCTCGCCGTAGCGCTCGGCGAGGAACCGCAGCCCCGCTAGTTCCATCCATCCGTCGGCATTGTCGGGGCAGAGCGTCGTCGCCGCGCGCAGGCCCTGCTCGGCAGCGGCGATCTCACCACCATGCGCCCGGGCGACGCTTGCGGCCACGAGGGCCTGACACGGCGAGGTTGGCCGATCGGCCGGTTCGGTGTGGTGCGCCACCGCAGCGAAGGCGCGTGGCGCCGGCGAAACGTCACGCGGGACCGACACGAGCCGCCATCGCGCCGCCGCGCTCCAGCGGGATTCGAACTCCTCACGGCTGACGACGCGGTATGGGGCGCTGGCGGGATCGTGAAAGACCACGAGAGCATCGGTCACGCCCACGACGACGACGTAGTGGTAGAGGCCCGGTCGCACCTGCACCAGCGCGATGACCGGCCGGCCGATCCGGATCTGATCGCGCACGTCATCGAGTGAGGCCGACTCGGCCGTCGGCACGGTCTGCAGCCCACGCTCGGCGGCCGCACGAGCGAGCACCGTCGTGCGGATGCCTCGCTCGCGATCATCGACGAGCCCAGCGAAATCCTCGGCGAAGACGTCTCGTGCCCCCCAGTAGCGGAGCACCATCGCCAGCGCCGCACCGCCGCAGAGCTGATCGGTCTGCGTCACGTACGGCGTGTCGAGAAGCACGTCCTTCGCTCGATCCTGGCTGCCGGCGTCGGCCCGTGCCGGCGTGGCGACGAACAGACCGACAGCGGCGAGCAGAGCCGTCACGCGCGACATCGACGATTACTGTATCGTGCGGCGCCGCGGCGGAGGATGGCGCGCGCCTGCGCGCCGGTCAATCCGCGAGCAGCACGACGATCAACAGCACGAGCAGCAGCGTCGTCAGCGAGATCGTGACCGTTTGCGCGCCACCGGCGAGATCGGCCTCCAGCGCCTGGGCCGCATCGGCGGCTTGCGTCAGCTCCACGCCGGACAACTGCGCGATCGCCTGCGATGCCTGACGCACATCGAGGCCCAGACGCTCGGCTGTCTGCCGGACGTCTGCGCGGGACAGCGCACGCACCACGACGTCGCGCTTGGCGCGATCGGCTGCGATCTGTTGATCCATCGCCTGCTGGAGAACGGCCGGCGTCACGACATGCTGCTGAGCCAGGGCGGGCGACGCCGTGGCGAGCAGCGACAGCGCCGTGATCCCCACGATGAGAGGACGGGCAGACATTGGGCACCTCGTCAGGGCCGCGCAGATTCGCGGCTCGACCGCCGCCGGTGCAAGAAGGGTGCCCCGAGTGAGGCGGCTGCGGACACTCCTCTGATAGGCTGGGCGAACCGGCAGGGAGGTGGCGTGGCACGTGGTTACCCGTTCGCGGCCGTGGCAGGGCTCATGATGGCGTGCGCGTCGTGCGGCGGCGTGACCGCTACTTCGGCGGGCCCTGGCGGCGCCGACAGCCGGTTCATCTCGCTCGCGCGCGAAGTCGTCGACGACTACCTGCACCGGCATCCTACGCTGGCCACCGATCTCGGCATCCATCGCGAAGACGATCGCTTGGAGGAGTACTCGGCCGCGGCCATCCAGCGCGAAGCCGCCGCGCTGCGCGGATTCCGGTCACGGCTCGAGGCCATCGATCGTGGCGCGCTCACGGCGCCGTACCGGCTCGACCACGAGCAACTCGCGCACGCGCTCGACGCCGCGCTCCTGCAGATCGAGGTGATCCGCCCCTGGGCCCGCGATCCGGACCTGTACAGCTCGGGGCTCACACGGGCGGCGCACGTGCTCATCAAGCGGAGCTTCGCCCGGCCATCGTTGCGCGCCGGCCGGCTGATCGCCCGGATGAACGCGATGCCTGGAGCGCTCGCGGAAGCCCGCCGGAACCTCGATCATCCGCCGCGGGTGTACACGGAGATCGCGATCGAGCAGATCGAAGGCAACAAGGAGTTCTTCCGGACGGCCGTGCTCGACGCCTTTCCGTCGGTGAAGGGGGCGGCGCGGGCGCAATTGGCCGAGTCGGCCGCAGGCGTCGTCCGCGCGCTCGACGAATACGGACGATGGCTGCGCGCCGATCTGCTGCCTCGATCCACGGGCGACTTCGCGTACGGTGAGGCCACCTACCGCGCGAGACTGCTGGCCGAGGAGCAGATCGATCTGCCGCTCGATCGGCTGCTCGAGATCGCGGAGCAGGACCTCGCCCGCAACCAGGAAGCATTCGCGCGGACCGCGCGGCTGATCGATCCGGATCCGTCGCGCTCGCCGGCCGACGTGCTGGCGATGGTCGTCCGCGATCGACCGCCGGCAAGCCGGTTGCTGGCGGCGACGCAGGCCGAGCTGGACGCGCTGGCGTCGTTCCTGGAGGCGGGCGGCATCGTCACGCTGCCGGCAGCGGCGCCGGTGCGCGTGATCGAGACGCCGCCGTTCATGCGGGCGACCGTCACGGCGTCGATGGACATCCCCGGGCCGTACGAGAAGGTGGCGACCGAGGCGTACTACACGATGACGCTGCCCGACCCGCGCTGGCCCGCCGCGGACCGTGACGCCTACATGGAGCAGTGGTACTACCCGGCGATCACGAACGTGTCGGTGCACGAAGTGTGGCCGGGGCACTACCTCCAGTTCCTGCACGCGCGGCAGCTCGAGTCCGACGTCCGGAAGGTGTTCGGCGCCGTGTCCAACACGGAGGGCTGGGCGCACTACGTCGAGCAGATGATGATCGACGAAGGATTCCACGGCGACGATCCGCGGTACCGGCTCGCGCAGTTGCACGACGCGCTGCTGCGCAACGTGCGGTTCATCGCCGGGATCGCGATGCACACGCGCGGGATGACGGTGGACGAGGCCATGCGCCGCTTCGAACGCGACGCGTACCAGCCCACGCCGGTCGCGCGCGCCGAAGCGCGGCGCGGCACGTCGGACGCGACCTACGGCTACTACACGATGGGCAAGCTGGTGATCTTGAAGCTGCGCGACGACTACCGCGCCGCGCGGGGGAGCGCGTATTCCCTGCGCGCGTTCCACGACGAGTTCGTCAGGCTGGGGCCGCTCGCCCTGCCGCTCGTGCGTCAGGCGATGCTCGGCGAACGAAACGCGCTCTTCTGACGAGTGCTTCTCATTGCCCTTCGTCGTCGATCGCCGAGAGGATCGCGGCCACCAGCGGCTCGGGGATGGGCGTCGTGTTCGTCTCCTGAAAGGCGATGATGCCGGCGCGGATCGTCGTGCGGTACTGCGCCAGGAAGACGCCACAGTCGACGCAGGCGGCGATGTGCGACTCGAAGGTGCGGAGCTGGCCGTCGGGGAGCTCTCCCGCCACGTAATCTGCTAGAAACTCCGTCATCTCCCGGCAGGTCATGCGTGCGCTCCCTGGAAGTGGGGCATCAAGAGCGAGCGGAGGGCCATGCGGGCGCGGTGGAGCCGCAGCTTCACCGCGTTCGTCGAGATCTCGAGGAGCCGAGCGGTCTCTTCGGTCGAGAGGCCCTCGATGTCGCGCAGCATGAGCACGGTCCGGAACGAGTCCGGCAGCTCGCCGATCGTCTGGCGGACGAGATCCGTCGTTTCCTTGCGGCTCAGCGTGACGTCGGCCGGCTCGGTCCACGCGGCGAGCTGTTCGGCGTAGTGCCCGTTCGGCTGGAACTGCGGCTGCAGCTCGTCGAGCGACTCCTCCGGGCGGCGCCGCTTCGTGCGCAGGCGGTTCAGGGCGGCGTTGACCGTGATGCGATGGAGCCACGTCGAGATGCGCGCTTTGGCGTCGAACTGGGCGCGCGCGCGATAGGCGGACACGAACGCTTCCTGCACGGCCTCGCGCGCTTCCTCGTCGTTCGCCAGGATCCGGCGCGCCGTCGACAGCATGCGGGGACCGTGCGCGCGCACGATCGCTTCGAACGCTTTCGGATCCCCGGCGCGCAAGCCGGCGACCATCGCGGCTTCGTCCCACGCAGGATCGCGAGACATCACCCGATGGTAGCACGCGGATCGCGGCGTCCCGGCCGCCAGAGCGACCGGACGCCGAGCGGCTGCCTGCGGAAGCCGGCGGCCTCGCGCACGCGATCGAGCGCGAGCGGCAGCCCCATGTCGAACCGCCACTCGTCCGTGCGGCCGCCCCAGTCGAGGCACGCCGCCGCCCACTCGTTCCACCAGGGCACGGCCGTTCGCGCGAGCGGCTCGAGGACGAGCACGCTGGCGCCCGCCGCCGCCGCGCGGCCGAGCGACGTCAACAGCCGCCGGCGCGCCGCCGCGTCGAGCTCGTTCACGCTCCACGCGAGAACGAGCGCGGTGCGGTCGAGCGCGCGCCGCTCACGGACGAGGTCCTCCGCCGCGCGCACGAGGTCCGCGCGCCTGGTTCGGCCCGCGACGCCGAGGTGCTGCCAGTTCCAGACGGCTTCGGTGAGCGCCCACGCATCGCGATCGACCCCGACGATCTCCGGCCCAGGCTGCGCGGTCATCGCCCACGCCGCTGAGGCGACGCCGCTGCCGCAGCCGAGGTCCACGAGGCGGTCGACCGGCTGCCGTGCGGCGCCGATCGCGTCCACCACCGCCCGCGCCGCGAGGAAGTGGAGCGGCGCGTAGTAGCTGGCGAAGGCGGCGCGCTTGCCCGGCGAATCGACGGCCGATCGACGCGGCAACTGCGCCCGGCGTTCCACGTAGCGCGCCGATAGCGCGCGGACGGCCTTCAGATACTCGGGCGGGCTGAAGCGACGGGTGTGCCGCGCGATGAGCGCGTCGATCCAGGAGACGGCTGGATCAGCCACGACGCTGGTGCGTGGCGGTGCGGGCGCGCACGTATCGCGAGGGCAGGACGTGCGTCAGCGCCGGCTCGATCCAGCGCGATGCCTCGTACACGCGATCGAGGTCGACGCCGGTGCTTCGGCCCAGGCCATGAAGCAAGTACAGGAGATCCTCGGTCGCGAGGTTGCCAGTGGCGCCCGGTGCGTACGGACAGCCGCCGAGGCCGCCGGCCGATGCGTCGAATGTCCGCACGCCGTACTCGAGCGCGGCGAGCACGTTGGCCGCCGCCATGCCCCAGGTGTCGTGGAAATGGAGCGCGAGCGCTCCGACCGGCACGGAGGGTACGAGCGCGTCCAGCAGCCGCCGCACGTCGCCAGGTCCGGCGACGCCAATCGTGTCGCTGACAGCGACTTCCTCCGCCCCCTCGTCGAGCAGCCGCTGCACGAGCGTGCACACGCGCGCCGTCGGCACCGGCCCTTCGTACGGACAGCCGAACGACGTCGAGAGATACGTGCGCACCGACAACCGCGCTGCAACGGCGCGCGACGCGACGGCGGCCGCGCGCTCCAGCCCTCCGGCGATCGACGTGTTCGTGTTGCGCTGGCTGAACGTCTCCGACGCGGCGACGATGCACGACACCCCGTCCACGCGTGCGTCGGTCGCTCTGTCGAGCCCGCGCTCGTTCGGCACGAGCGCGATGTACCGCGTGCCCGGCCGCCGCGCGATTCCGGCCAGCACCTCGATGGAATCCGCCATCTGCGGCACCCAGGTCTGGCTGACGAACGCGCCGGCTTCGATGACCGGCACACCCGAGGCGCTCAGCCGATCGATGAACTCGATCTTCGCCGCCGTGGACACGGCCGGGCTCTCGTTCTGCAGGCCGTCTCGCGGGCCGACCTCGACGACGACGACGTCGCGTGCGACGCCGGTCATCGGATCCACGCCGGCGGCCGCTTCTCGAGAAAGGCCCGCGCGCCTTCCTGGCCTTCGGGCGAGACGCGTTGATCGGCGATCGCCTCGACGGTGAGCGCAAGGACATCGCCGGGAGACCGGCCAGCCACGCGCGCGATCAGCCGCTTGGCTGCCGAGACGGCCGACGGCGACGCGCGGAGCACCTGCGCCGTGACGCGCTCGATGGCGGCGTCGATCGTCGCGGCGTCGGCAATCTCGTGCACCAGGCCGAGCGCCGCCGCGCGTTCCGCCGTCAGTCGCTCGCCGGTCAGGAACACCGCGCGCGCGCCGCTGACGCCGATCTTGCGGATCACGTAGGGCGCGATCAGCGCCGGCAGCAGGCCGACGGTCACCTCCGGGAACCCAAACACTGCAGCGGGCGTGGCGACGACGACGTCGCAGATTGCGGCCAGGCCGGCGCCGCCGCCGAGCGCCGGGCCGTGGATCCGTCCGACCACCGGCATCGGCAGCGCGTCGAGCGCATGGAACATCCGCGCCGCTCGCCGCGCGTCGGCGAGGTTCTCCTCCCTCGTCGCGTCCGCCTGGCGCGCCATCCACCGCAGATCCGCACCCGCGGAGAACGCGGGGCCGGCCCCACGGAGCACCACGACGCGGATGCCCGGTTCTGCGGCGAGGCGGCCGGCGACGTCGGCCAGCTCGGCGATCATGACGTCGCTCAGCGCATTGCGCACGTCGGGCCGGTTGAGCGTGACGGTCGTGACGGGACCGGGTGCGACGAGCAGTGTCTCCATCGCTACATCCGGAAGACGCCGAACTGCGTGTCGGCGACGGGCGCGTTCGCGGCGATCGTCAGCCCGTGCGAGAGCACGTCGCGCGTGCCGGCCGGATCGATCAGGCCATCGTCCCAGATCCGCGCGGTCGAGTAGTAGGGCGATCCTTCGCGCTCGTACTTGTCCACGATCGGCGTCCGGATCGCCGCCGCCTCGGCCTCGTCGAGCGTGCCGCCCTCGCGCGCGCGCTGGTCGCGCTTGACGGTGACGAGCACGGCGGCCGCCTGTTCGGCACCCATCACCGAGATCCGCGCGTTCGGCCACATCCACAGGAACCGCGGATCGAAGGCGCGGCCGCACATGCCGTAGTTGCCGGCGCCGAACGATCCGCCGATGATGACGGTGAGCTTCGGCACGGCGGTGTTCGCAACCGCGTGCACCATCTTCGCGCCGTCCTTCGTGATGCCGCCGCGCTCGTACTGCCGGCCCACCATGAAGCCGGTGATGTTCTGGAGAAAGACGAGCGGGATGCGCCTGAGACTGCAGAGCTCCACGAAGTGCGTCGCCTTCAGCGCCGATTCAGAGAAGAGGATGCCGTTGCTCGCGACGATGCCCACGAGATACCCGTGCAGCCGGGCGAAGCCGGTGACCAGGGTGACACCGTAGCGCCTCTTGAACTCGTCGAACCGCGAGCCGTCCACGACGCGGCCGATCACTTCGTGCACGTCGTACGGCCGCCGCGGATCGGGGTTGACGATGCCGTACAGCTCGTCGGGATCGTACTTCGGTGGTTCCGGCGTCGCGCGGTCGAACGGAACCGCGCGCTGCGGGTTAAAGATCGACACGATCGTCCGCGCGATCTGGATCGCGTGCTCGTCGTCCTCGGCCTCGTAGTCGGCGACGCCGGAGACGCGCGTGTGAACCTCGGCGCCGCCGAGCTCCTCGGCGGTGACGTCCTCGCCGGTCGCTGCCTTCACGAGCGGCGGCCCGCCGAGGAAGATCGTGCCCGTGCGCTTGACGATGACGGTCTGATCGGACATGGCTGGCACGTAGGCGCCGCCGGCCGTACACGAGCCCATGACCACGGCCAGTTGCGGGATCCGCTCCGCCGAGAGCCGCGCCTGGTTCATGAAGATGCGGCCGAAGTGCTCGCGGTCGGGAAAGACCTCCGCCTGGAGCGGCAGGTAGGCGCCGCCGGAATCGACGAGGTACACGCAGGGGAGCCGGTTCTCGAGCGCGATCTGCTGCGCGCGCAGGTGCTTCTTGACCGTGATGGGGAAGTAGGCGCCACCCTTGACCGTCGCGTCGTTGGCGATGACGCACACATCGTGGCCGGCGACGCGGCCGACGCCGGTGACGATGCCGGCGGCCGGCGCTTCGTGATCGTAGAGGTCCCACGCCGCGAGCGGCGACAGCTCGAGGAACGCGGCGTGCGGATCGAGCAGTCGCGCGATGCGCTCGCGGACCGGCAGCTTGCCCTGCTCGCGATGCCGGGCGAGCGGCCGTGTTCCGCCGCCCTGTGCCACGTGGCCGATTCGCTCGTCGAGCTCACGCACGAGCGCGAGCATCCGATCACGGTTCTGCTGGAACTCCTTGGAGTCCAGCCGGATGGCCGTGGGGAGCACCTCCATCGCTCACCAGCCGCAGCAGTCCGTTTTGAAGCCGCAGGACGGACAGCGCCAGACCGAGTGCATCCGGAACATGCCGGCGCCGCAGCGTTCGCACGCGAAGGGCACCTCGGCCGCCGACGATGTGGTGTGGGCCGGGCCGGCCGTCGGATCAGGCGCCGCGGCATCGGCCGGGCGCCCGGCGTCCGGCACGCAAGCCGAACCGAGGCGGGCGCGGTCGTGGAAACGCACGAGCCGATTATATGAGGGGGCTCACGTAGAATGAACGTCAGCGGCCCGGCGCGGCCGCACGCGCGTGGAGCACACTGAGATTCGAGCAGCCGGCGCCGGCGGTCCGATTTCCGGAATCCTGGGCCGGCTGTCGCGCTCCGTGGCGATGGCGCGCCAGGCGCTGGTGCTCGCGTCCATCAGCTTCTACCAGAGCGCGAACCTCACGTTCGCCGCGTCGATCGCCTACTACTCGCTGCTGTCGCTGTTTCCGTTCGTCCTGCTCGTGCTCTCGATCACGAGCCGGATCGTCGTCGGCCACAACGACGCCAACGGGCAGACGCTGCTGCAGATCGTCCTGCGTGCGCTGCCCGGCAACTTCGAGTTCCTCACCAGGCAGGTGCAGGAGCTGGCCGCCGCGCCGTTGAACCTGAGCCTGGCCGGCACGCTCGTCACGCTGTGGGCGTCGATGGGCGTGTTCGGCGCCATCACGTCGGCGATCAACCACGCCTGGGGCGTCGAGCGCGACTACAGCTTCTTCATGCACAAGGTGATCGCGTTCGTGATGATGATCGCCGCCGGCGTCATCACCATCCTCGCGCTCGTGCTGATCAGCGCGGTGGAGATCGTCGAGTCTCGATGGTTTGCGGGCGTGCTGCTGCGGTTTCCGCACCTGGCGGCGCTCTCGGGCTATGCCTACCGGAACGCGCCGACGCCCATGTTCATCTTCGTCGTGGGGCTCATCTACTACTTCGTGCCGAACGCGCAGGTGCGCCTGCGCGACGTCTGGTTCGGCGCCGTCGTCGCCGGCGCCCTGTGGCGGCTGACGTTCGACGGCTTCGCCTGGTACGTACGCGACTTCTCGCGCTTCAGCGTCCACGGGTCGATCGCCGCCGTCGTCGTGTTCATGTTGTGGGTGTACTTCTCGGCCGTGCTGGTGCTGTTCGGCGCCGGCATCACGGCCGCGGTGGCCCGCGTGCGGAAGCACTTGCCTCAACAGGCGCCCGCCGCGCCCGCGCGCCGGTAGGTCCGACGGTGCGTGCGGGACCGGCCGTTGCCGTCGTCTGCCCGGCGCGAGCCTAGAATCAGATCATGTCGAATCGTCTCGCCCGCGAACGCAGCCCGTACCTGCTCCAGCACGCACACAACCCGGTCGACTGGTATCCGTGGGGAAACGAGGCGTTCGAACGCGCCCGCAAGGAGGACAAGCCGATCTTCCTGTCGATCGGCTACTCGACCTGCCACTGGTGCCACGTGATGGAGCGCGAGTCGTTCGAAGACGAGGCGGTCGCGAAGCTGCTGAACGAGCACTTCGTCGCGATCAAAGTCGATCGAGAGGAGCGGCCGGACGTCGATCGCGTCTACATGATGTTCGTGCAGGCGACGACGGGCGCCGGCGGCTGGCCGTTGAGCGTCTGGCTGACGCCGGACCTGAAACCGTTCTTCGGCGGCACCTACTTTCCGCCGGAGTCGAAGTGGGGCCGGCCGGGATTCGTCGACGTGCTCGAGCAACTGGCGCGGGCTTGGCAGACGGAACGGCTCGAAGTCGTGACGTCGGCGCAGAACGTTCTGGACCGGCTGCGGCAGGCGACGGGCGCGGACGATGCGGCGCCGGATTCGGCGCCCGTGGCGGGACGGGAAGCGCTGGACGCCGGGATCGCGAGCTTCGCGCAGAGCTTCGACGCCCGGCACGGCGGCTTCGGCGGTGCGCCGAAGTTCCCTCGCCCGTCCGAGCTGCTGTTCCTGCTGCGCGCCGGAGCGTTCACGGGGGAGCGCCGCGCGTGGACGATGGCGCTCGACACGCTGAGAGCGATGGCGGACGGCGGCATCCGCGATCACATCGGCGGCGGGTTCCATCGGTACTCCGTCGACGCCGAGTGGCGCGTCCCGCACTTCGAGAAGATGCTGTACGACCAGGCGCAGCTCGTGCTGGCGTACCTCGACGGCGCGCAGGCGAGCGGCGACGCGTTCTACGCGTCGGTCGCCGAGGATACGCTCGACTACGTCGCGCGCGACCTCACGTCGCCGGAAGGCGCGTTCTACTCGGCCGAGGATGCGGATTCGCTCAGCCCGCAGGCCGTGGGCGGGTCAGCCGGCCGCGGAGCGATCGTGCTCACCGACGCCGCGCTTCACGCGCCGCCGGCCGAGAAGCGCGAA
Organism: Acidobacteriota bacterium; assembly: GCA_020853395.1. Lineage (NCBI taxonomy): Bacteria > Pseudomonadati > Acidobacteriota > Acidobacteriota bacterium. The sequence continues at coordinate 445,897 of JADYYY010000002.1, read as the reverse complement.
GGGGCGTTCTACGTCTGGACAGCCGGCGAGATCCAGCGCCTGCTCGCCGCCGAGGACGCGGCCATCGTCAGCCGGCGGTTCGGCGTCGAGCCGGGCGGCAACGCGCTGGCCGATCCGCAGGGCGAGTTCGAGGGTCAGAACATCCCGTACGTCGCGCAGTCGATCGAGGATGTCGCCGTTCGGGCCGGCGTGCCGGTCGAGCGCGCGACGGCCGCGCTCGCGCACGCGCGGCAGGTGCTGTTCGATGCCCGCGCGACGCGGCCGCGCCCGCATCTCGACGACAAGATCATCACGGCCTGGAACGGGCTGGCGATCGCGGCGTTCGCGCGGGCCGCGCGTACGCTCGTCGACAGCCCGCGACGCGATGAATGGCGCGCGCGCGCCGAGACGGCGGCCGCGTGGATTCGAGAGCACCTCTGGCGCCAGGCCGACCGGCGGCTGCTGCGGCGGTATCGCGACGGCGAGGCGGCCGTCGATGCCTTTGCCGAGGACTACGCGTACCTCGTGTGGGGCCTGCTCGAGCTGTTCCAGGCGACCGGCCGCGCCGCGTGGCTCGAGTGGGCGATCGAGCTGACCGCGACCGAGACGTCGCTCTTTCTCGATACGCGCGACGGCGGCTGGTTCAGCACGACGGGGCAGGATGCATCGGTGCTGCTGCGGCTGAAAGAGGACTACGACGGGGCGGAGCCGTCCGCGCAGTCGGCGACCGTCCAGAACCTGCTCGCGCTCGGGCACCTCGTGGGCGACGCGGCGTACATCGATCGCGCGCGGCGCACGCTCGAGCGTTACGGCCCCGAGATCGGGCGTGTCGTGCGGGTGATGCCGATGATGGTGTCGAACCTCGTGCTCTGGCATTCACCCGCGACGCAGGCCGTGCTCGTCGCGAGCCACGACGGATCGGACGGCCTGCGGCCGCTCGAGCAGGTCGCCGCCCGGTACTACGTGCCTGCGTCGATCGTGATCCCGGTGTCGGATGCGGCGGAGCAGGCCGCGCTCGGCCGTCGGCTGCCGTGGCTCGCGGCGATGCAGCCGGTCGACGGCCGTGCGGCCGCGTACGTCTGCCACGACTTCACGTGCCGCGCGCCGGTGACCGATCCGGCGGAGCTCGATCGGCAGGTGCGCGAGATTGCCGCGCCGCACCGGATCGTGTGACGCGGCTATACTGGCCCTACGATGACGTTTCCGGTGGAAGTGGTGCTGAAGGGGCAGGATCGGGCGGTGACGGCGCAGGTGACGGTGCCGTACGGTGCGCCGGCGACGTGGACGGACGCGGCCGTGCACGACGTGCTCGTGGAGATCCTGCGCGCGATCGATCGCGTGCAGAATCCTGCGGCGGCGCCCGACCGGACCGTCGTCCTCCACGGCTTCAGTTGGATCGTCGAGCCCGCCGACGAGCAGCAGGTGGTCGTCGCGATCGAGATCCCGATGGGCGCCGCGGTGGCCGGGCCGTTCGCGATCGGACAGGTCGAGCTCGACGGCATGATCACGCGCGTCCTGCGCGCGGAGCGGCAGCAGTTCCGTCCCACGACGGTGCACTGAGGAACGGCACGGACAGGGCCGGGCTGCGCGGCTCTTTGCTGGCCCTGCGGCGATCGGCGGCCATCCGCCGATCCACTCCGCGAGTGTCCGTGTCGTCCGCTGATCTCTCCCCGAGACACGCGAGCCGCGGACAATCGGTGTATCGTCGCCACGGCCGGGGTGGCGAAACTGGCAGACGCACAGGACTTAAAATCCTGTTCGTTCGTAAATTCGCTGCGTGGCGCGAACGGGTAACGCTATGGTCGTTCGGGACTTACAGCACCGCTCTTGCGAGACGAATCGGCTGATCCCGTAAACTGATCCCGTTTTGATCCCGTTCGGGGCCGGAGACAGGATCAGCACTCCGATTGTGGCCGGGTGGCGGAACTGGCAGACGCTGCGGACTTAAAATTCGCTGGTCGCAAGACCGTCCGGGTTCGATCCCCGGCCCGGCCACACCAGAAGAAGGACCCTTCCGGCGATCACCGGAAGGGTTGTCAAGAATCAGCCGCGAGCTGCAAACACTCGCGACATGAAGTCCCAGACCTGCTTGTCCACGAACGACGCCATGCGCGAGTCCCATTCGCGCGTCTGGTGCGAGGCGAGCATCTTCTCGTCAACTGTCTGCCCCATGAGTTTGCCGAGCAGGGCGGTCCAGCGGTCAGCAAAGGTCTGCGCCCTACCTCCGGCAGGGTCTTCGGTCAGTGCGCCCTTAATCTCGGTCACCAATGCATTCCACTGAGAGCGCAATTCGGAGAGTGCGTCAGGGGAGAGCGCGCGCAGGCGGTCCATCTTCTTTGAAACGAGTGCATCGTATTCTTGCTTCCACTTGGTTGCGTCATTCTGCATGTCGATCACCTCGATGATTCGCTTGAACATCTGCGGCCCAGCATCAGCGCCGGCCGCAACAGCGGCCTCAAGGTCTCCGATGGCAGCAATTGCGCGGTCAAGAAGTTGGCGTTTGCTCTCAAGTGTGCCGCGTTGGGCTCGCAAGGTGCCAGCCAGAGATCTCGAACCTGCGCGAAGCAGTCCGGCGATTTGGCGAAGCGGAATCCCCACGAACTTGAGCACAACGATTTGCTCGAGCATCTCCAAGTCTCGGGCTGTATACACGCGGTAGCCTCCTGCACCCCTCCTGGGGCGAAGCAGGCCGACCCTGTCGTAGTGATGCAGGGCGCGCACAGTTACTCCCGCGAGCTTGGCGAACTCACCAACGCGGAACACCGACCGTGTTGCTGACATCCGAAGTCCTCATCAAAAGGATCGAACCTGACGCAGCGTGAGGGTCAAGGGGGCTCAAAGTCTATAGGTCATGGCGAGGCCTCACTGAAAGCCCCCGGCTCCGACTGCCCGCCCGAAGAGTCGTAATCTTGGCCGTCGATCGCGCTGGCGAAGGTCCAGCCACCCACGCATCGAGACGAGCAGCCGCTTCCCGCTGCATCGCTTCATCGACGATGGCGTAGCGCCGATAGATCGATTCGGTTTTGTGGCCGACGATCGACATGGCGACTGAGCGAGGCACGCCTGCCCGCTCGAAGGTCCGCACGGCCGACCGACGCATGTCGTGAATCAGCTTGCCCGGACAGCCGGCGTCCTTGCAGGCATTCTTCCATGCCGTGCGGAAGGTCAGGATCTGTTCGCCGTCCCGATGGAAGACGAACGGCACGACCTTGTCGGCCTTCTTCAGGGTCTCGTGAATCGCGAGTTGATCCTTGAGGATCTTCTCGATGTCGGTTGTGAACGGAAACGACCGGCCCTCACCGTTTTTCGTCGTGCCGGGATCCAGCCGGACACAGCGGCCGACCCAATCGACGTTCCGCCATTCGAGCGGCAGCACCTCGGATGCGGTGCGCCAGCCCGTTGCGTAGGCGAACTTGACGATGGGCCGAAGCGGTTCCGGTAGTGCTGCACAGATGGCCGTGACCTGGTCGGCTTCCAGAAACCCGCGTCGGGTGTTGTTCTCGCGGAGCATCGGGACGTGCGGACACTGGATTAGCCGGCCAGCCCGCACCGCCAATCGGAAGGCTCGACGCAGGGCGGCGAGTTCGCGGTTGATCTCGGCGTTCGAGGCTGCCCGCTTCGTCACCTTGCCGTCGTCGTCCTTCTCCTCGCGCTGCCGTTCGGCAACGAAGGCGCGCATCTCGGCGGTCGTGATCGAGATCATGCGTCGACGTTCCCCAAAGTAGGGTAACAGGTGCAATGTGACCTTGCGCTGAACTTCATCCAGCGTTCGCCGGCCGTTCACCTTGTGATCGGAGCGCAGCTACGTGCTGCTCACGGGTCGCCGCACGACTAAGCCAGAATTGCAGGCCTGCACCAAGGACGACCCCAAGAAGTGGAAGAACGGCAATGGCCCAAGTCGGCACCTCGATAGTCTACGAGGATTGCCGCCGATGCACGCGAACTGTCGCTACTGCGGGCGGGCAGAGGACCAAGGTCAGCCCTGGGAACATGTGGTGTTGCCGAGGAGACGTTTTAGGAATTTACCAGTTCAGAGAGTCCCGCTAGACTCAAGTCGTGTTGTTCCACCTGAGCGAGACACCGGGTATCGAGAGATTCGAGCCGCGTGCGGCGGAAGCCATCCCCAGTCCAGTAGTGTGGGCCATTGATGCCGCTCGCGTGCGCAACTATCTGGTTCCTCGCGAGTGCCCCCGCGTGACCTACTACGCCGGGCCTGAAACGACAGCCGCCGACGTCGAGCGATTTCTTGGGTCAAGCGCGGCTGTCCTCGCCATCGAATGGATTTGGTTCGACCGCCTGCGCTCGTCCCGGCTGTATTGCTATCACTTGCCGCCGGAGACATTTGAGTGCATCGACGAGTGCGCCGGCTATTTTGTAGGCCGCGTGCCAGTCGAGCCTGCGCGGGTCGATGTGTTCGATGACCTCCTCGCCGAATTACGGCAGCGTGGAGTAGAACTACGGGTCGCGTCGAAGTTGTGGTCGCTTCGTGACGCTGTTGTTGCCTCTAGCTTGCAGTTCTCTGTCATTCGTATGCGCAATGCTTTGCCAAGAGATCAGTCTCGGGAACCCTCACTAGTTGAATAACATCGGAATGGAGATCACTGTCGCTGAAGCCCCAATGGCCGTCGTTGAGGCGCTACTCAGTGTTCCGATCGCCTTCAGAGTCGATCGGGTGTATGACGTAACGAAACAGGATGCCTCTGGCCCGTTCATCCTGTCTGAGCGTCTGATCGATTCGCCCTACATCAAAGACTACGACGCTATCAGTGGCGAAGGACCCAGCCAATGGTCCAGACACTTCGAGCTTTCGAACTGGGGCCTGATTCAGGCACACGCGAAGGGCACGCTCGTGGGCGGGGCGGTCATTGCGTATGACACCCCGAACGTCACGATGCTTGAGGGCCGGACTGATCTCGCGGTGCTTTGGGATATTCGGGTTTCACCCCAGTTCCGAGGGCAAGGAGTGGGATCCGCGCTCTTCGAAGCAGCGGAGAAATGGGCATCATCTCGCGGCTGTCGCCAACTCAAAATCGAAACACAGAACATCAATGTGCCCGCGTGCAGATTCTATGCACGTCAGGGCTGCGTGCTTGGGGCGGCACACCGATCGGCATATTCCCAATTTCCAGACGAGATGCAATTGCTCTGGCATAAGGATCTGTCGGTAGCGGTAATCCCCAACCCTCGTTCTTAGCCGTCAACATGGCCTTACAGCATTGAACGGATTGCACTCGCAAGCGAGATCCAACCCGCTCCTGCGCTGAAAGCGCCGTCGTCCTCCAACTCCCAAATGGCCGCGAGAACGGCCTGAGCGAACGTCCATGCGAGAATACGCCGCCTGTCCAGACGCAACACGCGTTCGAAGCAATCGACCCGCTCCAGAATTCTGGCAGGTGTCGCAAAGAGCTCGGGTTGCTCACACGGGTTCCGCAGCGAAGCTCCCACTTCATACGCAAGTTCGCCCACGACACCCTTTGGATCGATCGCTAGCCATCCCCGCTCCGCGTCCAGAAGGACGTGTTGATGGTGAAGGTCGCCATGAAGCAGCCGAGTGGCCTGCTGCGACGCACACATCTCCATGTAGGGTCTGTGCGCGGCCTCAACGAGCGACCTGGGAATCGCCGGAGTCCCATTGCGCAGATGCCGCTCGAAGCCTTTCCCCCACAATTCAACGGTGGGCACGGTGCTCGGTGGTGGACCTGGAGACATCCGGTCAATTACATCCCCTATGATCGCGGTCGCTTCGGCGTCAGGAATTGTCCCGTTCGCGAGGGGCTTCCCAGGCAGCAGTCGTTCCAGCAGCACCGCTCCATCAATATGCTCCAGCGCCTGAACTACACCCCGACTTGCGAAGGCGTCAACTACTCGTCCCGATAGCCACTCATCACCTGGGCCTTTGACGACTTTCGGCACGACTGGTTGCTCGTCGCGACGGCCGAAGGCGATGATGGAACTCGGTGTGTGGCTAACGCTTTCGACACGAATACGCCACACGAGGACTCGTTCAGCGAAGCGCGATTGCAGTTCGCTCGAGTTGACCTGGTTCATCCACGTAGGCTGGACGCCTAGGCCAAGTCTATCGAAGATACTGCGGTTCAATCGCGGGCACTACAGCCACCAGGACTGAGCCCGATGTGATCCCGAGCTGATCCCATCGGCTGCGGTTTGGTGCGGATCTTTGCGGCTGTTTGCGGATACGATCGATAGCCAGCAAACGCCTGCCAGACAAGGCGTTCGCGCGAGTTCTCGAACGATTTCGCGTGATCCCGGAGCGAGCGTCGATACGGCTTAAAATCCTGAGGCCCGCAAGGGCCGTGTGGGTTCGATCCCCACCCCCGGCACCAGCAACTGCCCGTACTCGGACTCGATGGCTTCCGCTGCGGTCGACCCGATGCGGTTCCACGATCAGGTCAAAGACGTGCTCAGGACTGGCGAGTTCCTTCTGCGAACCGATGGGATCAGTCCGGGTGCCGCCAGTGACCCCAGTGGCAAGTCCCTCTTCTACATACTGCCGAGCACGCTTGGGGTCAGTCGGCTTGTGGATCCGCGCGAGGCCGGCATACGACGCAGCGCGAAACAGCGAGGCAAGACCGTCCGGTTCTGGTTCCGTGGGGCCAGAATCGCTTCGTGGAGGCAGCCGGCGTCGAAACGGCGCAACCGAGCATTGAGCCCGCCCGACATCAGTAGCGCCCAGCGGTGGGCGGGATGCTCGGCAGACATGTCGCTGTCCACCTCCAGCGCATACGCGCTTGTCTCCGAATCCGTCAGCGATGCAGCGATGAGATGCGCCACGACATCGTGAGGTCCTGGACCCGGAGCGTGAAATCGCTGAGGATGCCGACCGGCCAGCCGACCGGCGGGAAGGTGCTTGCGAGCCGTTAGGAACCTAGAATGGCTCCTGTGGCGGGGTGCGCTTCTGGGGGTGCACACGACCGGGGGAATGCTCACAGCAGACCGGCGTGCATACGCGGTGCGATGCCCGGCCGGAATCGGGAACGTCACCATTGCGGCGGGCGCAGCGGCTAGACGGCTTCCCGCGAAGGGCTGCATCGGGCTGGGCGTTCGTTGCGCCCTAACGCCAACCACGCGTTCAGGAGAGTAATCGGCGCTCGGTGGGCACTAATCGTGTCGAAGGGCCGTCAAGGGATCTATCGTCGCTGCGCGGATCGCTGGTACGACCATCGCTAGGGTCCCTGCACACGCGAGAACCGTGACTACCGCACCATACGTCGCCGCATCCCACGGACTCGTCTGGTACAGAAAGCCTGTGACCACGCCGCCACCGGCGAGTGCAGCCCCAACGCCGAACAGGAGTCCTGCACCCACGAGTCGCGCGCCTTGCACGAGGACGAGACGCACGATGTCCCCGGATGATGCGCCGACCGCCCGACGCACGGCAAGCTCGCGCGTCCGCTGTCCCACGAGGTAGGCCAGCACGCTGAAGACGCCCACGGAGGCGAGCAACAGCCCCAGACCGCCGAACGCACTGACGAGCAGTGTCCGAAACCGCGGATACGCCAAGTTCGCGCCCAACGATTCGCGCAGCGCCTCGGTTCGCACGGGAATACTCGGATCGACCTCTTGGAGTAGCAACAGCAATCCACGGGCCGTCACACCCTCATCAGCGGCGGTTCTCGCAAGAATCGTCAATGATCCACCGACGCCTTGGCTCGATGCGTTGTAGTACTCGGGCTGGGCAGGCGAGCTCGGGTCTCGCCACCGAGTGTCGGCCGCGACACCGACAATCTCGAGCCACGGACCATTGACGTTGGAGCTGATGCGCCGGCCTATGGCGGATTCGTCGCGAAATGCCGCTCGTGCAAGCGCCTCGTTGACGATGACCACGCGGGGTGTGGCAGCGGTGTCGGCGTCATTGAAGTCGCGTCCTGCGCGCAGCGGAATGTCGAGGGTGTTGTAGTACTCGGTCGAGATCGATGACGAGAACGCCCACAACCGTTCGCCGGGTGAACCTGAGGGCCGGCCTTCGACGAACAACTCGCCTGGTGGACTGTCCTCGGGGGCCAGCGGTTGCCGCGAAACACCTGCCGCTGCCACGACGCCCGGGAGCGCGCGAACGCGCGGTAACAAGTCGCGGTAGAACGCCGTCCGAACCGGACGCGTGCGCGTCTCGTCGAGCGCATACTGCGTGTACGCGGAAACCACGCCGTCAATCGTGAAACCGAGGTCTTGTGCGTTGAGCTTCTGAAAGGAGCGTACGAGCAAGCCCGCGCCGGCGAGCAACAGAACGGAGAGGGCAACCTCTACGACGACTAGCACGGAGCGTAGCCAGGTGCCAGAACCCGATACGGCACCTTTTGCTCCACTAGATTTGAGCGTCTCTGTCACATCGAGTTTCGATGCCTTCAGTGCCGGTGCGACGCTGAAGACCGTCACGGCCGCTGCTGACGTGGCGAGCGCGAAGAGGAGCACCGTGCCGTCGATCCGCACTTCGTCCAGGCGAGGCAACTCGATGGGGGCCCACGCGATCAGACCGTGCACGAGCACGTACGCCAAGAGGACGCCAGCGGCTGTCGCGGCTCCGGCCAACACGCTGCTCTCGGTCAGGAGTTGTCGGACGATTTGGGTGCGGCCGGCGCCGAGCGCGGCACGGAGCGCGAACTCGCGTGCGCGGGTCGCCGAGCGAGCGAGCAGCAGGTTCGCGATGTTGGCGCAGCCAATCAGCAGGATTAGCGTCACGGCTGCCATGAGCATCCACAACGTCCGCTGAACGTTGCCCGTCAGCTTCTCCTGGAGCGGCACGACCGCGACGTTCTTGAAGCGGTTCTCTGCATGTTCCGCCGCCAAGCGGTCAGCCACCACACGCAGTGCTGCCTGCGCCGAGGTCACGTTGAGGTCCGCCCTGAGCCGGCCGACGGCGACGTAGGACGCCGCGCTGCGGTCTGTTCTATTCGTCGGGCTCGCGGGTATCCAGATGTTGGTGGCGTCAGGGTACTGAAAGCCACGCGCGGCCACGCCAACGATCTCGACGGGGGCGCGGTAGAGTAGGAACGTCTCACCAATGGCATCGCTGGCGCTGCCGAAGTGCGTCGTCGCCCATTCGTATCCGACGACGACGGGCAAGAGCGCGTTTCGCGGGCGAACGCCGAAAGCATCCTGCGATGACAACAGCCGCCCCGCCGCAGGAGGAAGGTTGAACACGCCGAAGAAGTCGGCAGACACGTGACGAAGGTTGCCGAATCCGCCGCGCGCATTGACGGTCGTCGACATGTCGTCCTCGCCGCTCGCGTGAGCGAGTAGGTCAAAGACTCCGCGCTCGGCTTGCCAGTCCAGGAAGTCGGGGCCAGAGACCTCAGGTCTCCGCTCCCCGGTGTTGGTCCACACGGTTTCCATCGCGACGAGGCGGTCGGCCTGAGGGTAGGCGAGCGGCTCGAGCAGCACGGCGTGAACGACTGAGAAAAGGGCCGTGTTCACGCCGATCCCGAGGGTGAGAATGATGCCGGCGCCGAGCGTGAACCCCCGGCTCTTGCGAAGGCTGCGGACCGCTTGGCGTACGTCGCGCGTAAGTGCGTCGACCGAGCGCCACGTCCATGTATCTCGGACGCGCTCCTGCGCCTGGGCAACGCCCCCGAGCTCGATAGCGGCACGGCGCCTCGCGTCGTTGGCATCCATGCCGCTGCTCACGAGCTCCGCGGCGCGGCGTTCAATGTGGTAGGCCAGTTCGCGATCCAACTCGACTTCCATCTGCCGTCGCCTTGGCCCAATCGGATAGCGACGCATGGCCTACCGTCCTTCGGTGAAAATCAGGTCAACTGCCCCTGTTAGACGCTGCCAACTCGCTCTTTCCACCGCAAGTTGCTTTCGTCCGGCGCGGGTCAGCGCGTAGAACTTCGCCGCCCGGCCGGTTTCCGACGGGCGCCACTCCGACTCGAGCCAGCGGCGTTGCTCGAGCCGATGCAGAGCAGGGTAGAGCGAGCCCTGATTCACCTGAATCGTGTCGCGAGAGATCTGCTGCAACCGCTGGGCGATCGCATAGCCGTGCGCCGGGTCGAGGGACAGAATCTGCAGGATCAGCATGTCGAGCGTGCCTTGGGGAATTGGGAACCGTGCCGGTGGCATGAATATGGTCTCAACCTTCGACACATAAACCTAGACCTTCGACATAACGATGTCAATCGGCTTCTGTAGAGTCGCTCCTGGTTGGAGGCCGACGACTGATCCGCTGAACGCCGAGGGCCTAGAAGTCATCTCATGAACGGCCCGTGCGGTCTGTCGTACCGGACGGGCATGGATCTGACCGACAAGCAGTGGACCGTCCTGAGCCGGTCTCGCGGCCCCGGCGACCGGTGCGTCTCCCGGGGAACGACCCGCTTGACCGGGAGGCTCACCTACGCGGTATCCTCTGCGCGGCCAGGCGCACCTGGCGGATTCGTCGGTTCTTCCGTCTTCCCTGGAGGTCCTTCATGCCGGCGCGTCTCGCTCGCCTGCTGCCCGCTGCGGTCTTCGCGATCCTGTCTGTCGCCACCCCAGCGCTCGCGCAGAACTACGATCTCGACGCGCGAAACGTCGGCATGGGCGCGATCGGCAGCACCAGAAACATCGCCGACGAACACATCGGCGAGCGCCGGAGCTATCGGCGCATCGGGCTGCCGTTCGGTTTGCTGTTTCAGGTGCTGCAGAACAAGGACGTCTTCTTCTACGACAGCGATCGTCCGCGCAACTTCGATTTCCTCCGGTCGCTGGAATACGCGCGCAATCCGTTTCATTTCACGCTCGAGCGCGATCGGAGTCACACGGCCAAGAGCCTCGTCGACGACATCATCGACAAGCAGTTGACGAGAGACCTCAGGGTCTACCGTCCGTTCGCCCCGGCCGAGAAGTATCTCGCCGAGGGTGTGGGTGCGCCCAACTGGGGCATCACGCTGAAGAGCCGCAAGAACAAGGACAAGACGCTGAAACCGGAGGAGCGCGATCGCGATGGCTATCAAGGCGTCTACGTCGGCGCGGGTCCGTATCTCACGGTGACAACCGACACACGCGTGGATCAGGAACTCTCCGGCCTGCTCGGCGATCCCGGCGCGCCGCTCCTTCCGAACACGTCGATGCCGATTGCTCACCTCACGCAGGGGCAGGCGGCCATCGCTGCGATCGTGGGCTATCGCCTCTACATTCCACACCAGACCACCGGCCCGCGCCGTGAGGGGATCTACGTCTATGCGAACTACAGCACGCTGTTCGGCCTGTTTCTCGGCCGCGTGGATTCGACGATTCGCTTCGACACGGATCAGACGGGTCTGCTCGCGTTGAATCCGCCTGCGCCGGTAGTGGACGTGAACTTCGTGACGGCGAGAAAAGGCCGCGGGCGCGTGCTCGACCTTGGCGTGGCCGCGACCATCGACCGGTGGGACTTCGGCATCGGGGTCAACGGCATCGCCAATCGAATCGACTGGGAGGATTTCGAAGCGCATCGCACGCAACTCGCGAATTATTTCGACGGCAGCGAGATGGAGGAAGTGGACCCGCCGGTGGTGATCGAACCGGTACGGGTGAAGGTGCCGCTCAACATCTCGACGAACCTCTCCTACACGGCGGACAAATGGTCGGTGTCCACTGAGTACTCGCGCCGCTTCGACGGCAACAACGTACAGAACGGCTTCGAGTATCGAACCACGCGGCTCGAGTACCGCGCCGGGCTTCGCTATGCGCGCGACCGCTGGCACCCGGCCGGCGGCATCGGCTGGAACGTCTCGGATCGCATCGGCGTCGACGCGGCCCTCCTCAGCACGAGCACGAACGTCGAGCGGATCCGGACGATGGCGTTCGTGTTCTCGATCCGCCTCAACAAGAAGCCGAAGCCCGGCGAGCAGTTCGGGGACTACGGCGTCCCGGGTCTCACGCCTCCGGCCGCGCCATAGCGCCCGGGCGTTGCCGATCGACTCGAAGAGGCGGTGCGTCCCGCACGTCTGCGCGATGAGAAGTACCTGACCGTGGAGTTTCGGAATCGGATTGAAGCCAAGGTCGGGATCGAGCAGTGGCGGCTCCACCATCCTTCTCCTGCGAGACTCTCAGAGTTCATCGACGACGGCTCACATTGGGCGATCGAGCGGAAGGGCGAATCCGGCTCCAAGCCCGAATGGCTCCGGCGAGGCGGAGCGAATGGACATCAGACCTGGCGACTTCGACGACGATCGCGTGAAGGCGCTGCTCAGGCGCCATCTCGAAGACATGCACGCTAACTCTCCCGCCGGCCATGTGTTCGCGCTCGACTGGTCTGGCTTGCAGATGCAGGACATCACCTTCTACGCAATGTGGGAGGGCGAAGAGTTGTTGGGTGTCGGCGCGCTCAAGGAGCTCGACGCGAGAGCCGGGGAGATCAAATCCATGCGCACGGCCAACGCCCATCTGAGAAGAGGCGTGGCGAGCAGGATCCTCGAGCACATCATCGCTGAGGCCGGCAGACGCGGCTATGCGCGGCTGTCGTTGGAAACGGGTTCGGGGGCTTCGTTCGAGCCGGCGCTGGCGCTGTATCGCAAGCGCGGCTTCGTCAACGGAAGCGCCTTCGGCGATTACGAGCCGAGCGAGTTCAATCAGTTCCTGCACCTTGACCTGGGATCGGCGCCGGCGATCCCGCGCATTCGACGCGCCGTCGCCGACGATGCGCCGGGTATCGTCGCCGTGCTCGAGGCGGTCGCCTCAGAGCGGGTTCACTCGGCCATCGACCGCGTGTGGACCGTCGAAGAGGAACGACGCTACCTCGATTCGCTCTCGCCTCGAGAGACGATTCATGTCGCCGTCGACGAGACGGGACACATCGTCGGCCTTCAAATCCTCGATCGATGGTCATCGTCGCTCAGCTCGATGGCCCATGTAGGCCAAGTGGGCACGTTTCTTCTGCAGCCGTGGCGCAGGCGCGGCGTCGGCCGTCTCCTGTGGAACGCGACGCGGGCGTTCGCCCGTGACTCGGGATACAGCAAGCTCGTGATCCAGGTTCGAGCCTCCAATGCCGCCGCCCGCGCCTTTTACGAGACCCTCGGATTCCGCGAAGGTGGACGGCTGACACGACAGGTGATCATCGATGGTGTCGAAGACGATGAGCTCCTGATGGAGTTGTTCGTCTAACGCTCGCCGATCGCTCTTCGCTGGCCGTGCGCGCCGCGCGCACGACGCGCGCACGCATGGCTTCCTCGACGGTCGCACCTGACTTGCGATCGCCGCGCGCCACGCATACCCGACACGAGGTCATCACTACGGCCGGCGGCCGCGGTCTTGGAGAAGCGGATGGTCACATCGGGCGTGCCGAAGGAGGCATGAGCCGGGATTGCCGCCGTTTGCGCATGACACGATGAGACGAGGGCATCATGGCCGCGAGAGGGGCAGGGAGCATATGGCGCGTCGGCGGGCTGGTCTCGCTGGCGCTCGGGCTGGTGACCCATGCAGCGACGGCGCAGGATCGAACAGGCACGCCCTCGGGCGCGTTAGACCGTCGGCTGAGCCTTGAAGCCGCCGCCGGACCGCAGATCTCGTACGTCGGCAGCACGGTCTCGGCCGCGCTCGGCTTCGCGCCCACTCGCAGGCTCAGCCTGCTCGTCACCGTGGAGCGGTCGCACGTCCGGGACGAGATCGAGCAACTCGAAGACGGATACGCCTTCGAGCGGGGCGGGACGGAGACGTTCGTCAGCGCCGAACTGCGCTACGCGTTTCTGGCAGAGAGGCGCGTCTCTCCTTATGTCGTCGGCGGTGCCGGCCGTGGCGTCTCGCGGCCGACCGTGAACGAGTTCTTCCCCGACGCCAACGAGCGGAACATCCAGGTGATCTACTACGGCGCGGGCGTGCGCGTGCCGCTGGCCCCGCGTATCGACGCCTTCGTCGACGCCCGGTTCATCATGGCGCTCGAGGCCGTATCGGACTACTTCGGCGTACGCTTTCCCGTACGCGGCGGCATCGCCTGGCGCTTCTGATGCTCGTCTGGTCCATCGCTGGCGCGATCGTGCTTGGACATCAGATCAGAGTCAGATCGAGGACCGTCATGACCCTGTGCGCCTTCCCCTTCGTAGCTCCTCGACGCGCGATGGCAGCCCCCTGACGCCCTAGCCGCCGAAGCCGCGTTCGTATCTCTCGTAGACCATCTTGGTAATGGTCGGGACTTCACCCCTGCCCGCTGGCGTCGCTACATCGACCACGAGATAGCCATCTTCGAGCGAGAACGTGCGCGTCTCTTCACCGGCGCCTGTCGTGGCGGTCACCACGAGGTTGTTGCCAGCCCATACCGCTTTGGCGATCTGGTCGGTTCGCGCGTTGCCACCTCCCGGCATCACGTTCTGGCTGACCGCGCTCCCGAGCTTGCAGGTGAGCTTCACGCCGCCCCGGTACTCGAAGGCGATCGCGCTGGCGCTTTGGATGACGGTCAGGTCCACCCCGGGCTCGCCTTGACCGCGCGCGACCATCAGCTTCCACTCGCCCGCGAAGTTGGGCTTCGCCTGCGCGGCCACACCAACCGCCATCAGGACAACGGCCGCCACGCTCAGCACTGCTGTCATACGTCGCATGAATTGACACTCCTTATGAAGTCGGTCAGCCCGAAGCTGACAGACACTCCTCGGCCGCCCGTGCTCGATTGGCCGCGGCCACGTTCGTCGACGGTTACTCGGCGCGCAACGCCGCCCACGGGTCGATCCGCGTGGCGCGGCGCGCGGGTAGCCATGCCGCCATCAGCCCGACCGCCAGGAGCAGCAGCGTAACGGCCACGAACACGAGCGGGTCGGTGGGCGTCACGCCGAACAGGAACGTCCGTAGCACGCGCGTGACGCCGGCGGCGCCCGCGAGGCCGACGACGAGGCCGGCGACGACGATGTGGAGCGCGCGCGTGAGCACGAGGCGGAGCACGTCGCGGCGCGTGGCGCCGAGCGCCATGCGTACGCCGATCTCGCGGCGGCGCTGCGTCACCGTGTAGGCCATCAACCCGTAGAGGCCGCAGGTGGCGATCAGCGTCGCGGCCGTGGCGAACAGCCCGAGTAGCAACGTCCGGAAACGAGGCGCCGCCACCGACGCCGCCACCGCTTCGTCCATCGTCGTCATGCCCGCGATCGGCAGGTCGGGCGCGGCACGGCGGATTTCCGCGCGGATGCCTTCGACGACGCTGGCGGGTGTGACGGTGCGCGCGACGAACGACACGAAGCGCAGCAGGAACGGCGCCGCGCGCTCCTGCTGGAACGGCGCGTAGATCATGGGCTTCAGGTCCTCATCGAGCCCCTGCTGCCGGATGTCGGCGACCACGCCGACCACCGTCAGCCACTCGCCGTCAGCGTCGAAGATCCCGACGCGCACGCGCTGGCCAAGCGCCGTGGCGGGGCCACCGGGGAAGTACTCGCGCGCGATGCGCTCGCTGATGATCACGACCTTCGGCGCGTCCGCCGTGTCCCTGGGGCTGAATTCGCGTCCCGCCAGCAGCGGGATTCCCATGGTCGTGAAGTAGCCCGCCTCGATCTTCGGCGTGCCCGCCGCGAGCGTCGGCTTCGGCTGTCCCTCGATTTCGAAGGCGCCCTGGATGAACATCCGCCCGAACGGCGCGGAGTTGATCACGCTCGCGGACTTCACACCCGGCAGGTATCGGATGCGATCGAGCACGCTGCGCGCGAACGACTGGATGCGCTCGGGCTCGGCGTAGAGACGTTCCGGCAGGGCCACCCTGACGACCTGCACGACGCCGTCGCGTCCGTCCGCAACGAAGCCGGGCGACACCGACGTGAGACGCACGAAGCTGTGAATCAGCAGGCCCGCGCCGATCAGCAGCACGAGCGTCATGGCGATCTGCCCGGCGACCAGCAGCGTCCGCAGACGGTCCCCTTGATGGTCGCTCGTCGTGCGCGTCTCGCCGGCATGCAGCGCGCGAGCCTCGCCGAACGCGGCGCTGCTGACCCGGAGCGCCGGCAGCAGGCCGATCACGAGCGTCGAGACGAGCGACAGGCCAAGACAGAACGCCATCACGCGAGCGTCGATCACGATGCCGCCAACGCGCGGCAGCACGGATTGCGGCACGAGCGGCAGCGTGACGGCGATGGCGATCGTGGCGAGCAACACGCCGAGCACTGCGCCCGCGAGCGACAACACGGCCGCTTCGGTGAGCAACTGGCGCACGATCCGGCCACGGCCCGCGCCGAGGGCCATGCGGATGGACAGCTCGCCGCGGCGCGCGGTGAGACGTGCCATCTGCAGGTTCGCGACGTTGACGCAGGCAATCAGCAGCACGAACGACACCGCCCCGACCAGCATCAGCAGCAGCGTGCGCACCGGCTCGGTGCCGTACTCCTGCAGGCCGACCGTGCGGGCGAGCGTGCGGGCGCCCGCCACGAACGCGCCGGCTTGCGACATCGCGCCGGCGGGCACGATCGACGACCCGTTCACGAGCGCCGTCAGCTCGGCTTCCACGCGTGGCCGCGTCACGCCTGGCTTCATGCGACCCAGCAAGAAGAGAAACGCACTCTGGCCGGTGTCGCCGGCCCACCGGTTGGACAGAAAGATATCGACCTCCGGCAGCGCGCCCGGCCGGATCACCGGCCTGAAGCTGAAATCTGGCGGCAGCACGCCGACGACGGTGCGCGGGACGCCGTCCACGGCGATCGACTGTCCGAGGATCGCCGGATCGGCTCCGAGCGAGGTGCGCCACAGCCGGTCGCTGACGATGGCGCTCCGATCGTCCTCGGGCGCGGCGGCGCCGGCGAGGAACGCGCGGCCGCGCGCGGGCTGGACGCCGAGCATGGCAAAGAAGTTCGGGCTCACGTGAAGCCCCGGCACCTGCAGCGGCTCGCCGCGTCCGGTGAGCTCGGCATCGATCGGGTTGTACGCCGCGAGATCGTCCAGGGCGGAGACGCGGGGGCGAAGCCCCTCGAACGTCACAGGTGCCCAGGTCTGGAAGGTCTTGATGCCCACCGGCGTCTGTTGCGCCGACGAGACCACGACGAGCCGATCGGGATCGTCATACGGCAGCGGACGCCAGAGCACGCCGTACGCGACGGAGAAGATGGCGGTGTTGAGGCCGATGCCGAGCGCGAGCGTGGCGAGCGCGGTGAGGGTGAACGCCGGATCGCGCCGCATCAACCGCAACGCGTGACGGGCGTCCTGCGCGAACGTGTCGATCGTCGCGAAGAGGCGGAGCGGTGGTCCAGTAGGGGTGCCGACGGCTGCACGGCTCGTGCGCGCCGGCGTCGTTCGACCGGTCATTGTTGCATCCTTGGGTCGTGGCTGGGATCCGCGTACATCGGTGGGCACCCGTGGGCGATGGCGTCCTTGTGCAGTTCGTAGTGCCACGGTTCGTTGCGGTAGACCCGGCAGAGTCCGTGCTCGACGCCGTGCGCCGCGAGCCATACCGCGGCGTGGGACGGCCCGAGATCGACCGCGTGTCCCGACACATGAGACGACGTGGCCGCGGTGGCGACCCAGCGCGCGGCTCGTTCTGCCGAGCCGTACGTCGAGACCGCCTCTCGAAGGAGCTGTTGCTGGTAACCCGGCGAGCGCCAGCCGCCATTGACAACGATCTCGATCCCGTCGCGGGCAGCATCCGCCGCCGCGTGACGGAGCGCTGCCAGCAGGTCTGGATCGAGGTGGGTCACGGCGGGCAGCGCGTCATCGAAGGGTGTCGCGCCGCGAGGCACGGCGCCATCTGCCTCGCCAAGCGCCATCGGTGGACCGCTGACGACGCCGACGAACGTCAGGCTCAGGGCGACCAGCGCCGCGAGCGCGATCGATCGGGGCCGCCGGGCTGCGGTTCGCGCTGGCTCGGTGTGCGCCATACCGGTAGTCTGGACGGCATGGCGTTGCCAGCGCGTATGCGGTTTTCGATATGCGGACGATATGTCGCGGCCCGTAGCATCGAGGGGCTATGCGCGTGCTGATCGTCGAGGACGAGCCGTATCTGGCGGACGCCATCCGCGATGGCCTGCGTCTGGAAGCGATTGCCGCCGACGTCGCCGGTGACGGGGACACCGCGCTCGAACTGCTGAGCATCAACGTCTACGACATCGCCGTCCTCGACCGCGACATCCCCGGTCCGTCCGGCGACGAGATCGCCAGGCGCATCGTGGCCTCCGGCAGCGGCATGCCGATCCTCATGCTCACTGCCGCCGATCGGCTGGACGACAAGGCGTCCGGCTTCGAGCTCGGCGCCGACGACTACCTCACCAAGCCGTTCGATCTGCGAGAGCTCGTGCTCAGACTTCGAGCCCTCAACCGCAGGCGCGGCTACAACAGGCCGCCCGTCCGCGAGATCGCTGGCCTGCGGCTGGATCCGTTCCGCCGTGAGGTCTACCGCGACGGCCGCTACGTCGCGCTCACGAGAAAACAGTTCGCCGTGCTCGAGGTCCTCGTCGCGGCCGACGGCGGGGTCGTGAGCGCCGAAGAGCTCCTGGCCCGCGCGTGGGACGAGCACGCAGACCCGTTCACCAACGCCGTGCGCATCACGGTCTCGGCTCTGCGCAAACGGCTCGGCGAACCCTGGCTGATTGCCACGGTGCCGGGCGTTGGCTACCGCATCGACACGACGCCGTGAACGCGTCCGTGCGTGAAACGACCCGGCGGGCGTGAGCGAGGTGGTGGTGGATAGAGATCCCGGGCTGAGCGTTCGCCTCAAACTCACGCTGAGCTACGCCGGATTCCTGATGCTGGCCGGCTTCCTGATGCTCGTGGCCGCGTGGTTCGCGGGCCAGCCTGGGCGATCGGTCGATCACCTTCTGTTGCGGTACATTCCCGACGCGGCGATCAGCACGCTCGGGGCTCTGGTGCCCGGGAACCGTGCGTTCCTGCTGCGCGCGTACGCTCCAGCCGCGGCCATCGTGCTGGCATTTCTCCTCGTCTTCGGGCTCGCAGGAGGATGGATTCTCGCGGGCCGCATGCTCGCGCCCTTGAGTCGCATCACCGATGCGACGCGCGCGGCCACGAGCGGATCGCTCGCTCACCGCATCCGGTTGCCGGGCCGGCGGGACGAGTTTCGCGAGCTGGCCGACGCGTTCGACACCATGCTCGAGCGGATCGAGGCCCATGTCGGCGAGCAACGGAGGTTCGCGGCCAACGCTTCCCACGAGTTGCGCACGCCGTTGACGATCACGCAGACCATGCTGGATGTCGCCAGGAACGATCCGGCGAGCGACACCGGCGAGCTCATCGACCGTCTCCGCGTCATCAACACCCGCGCGATCGATCTCACCGAGGCCCTGCTCCTGCTCAGCCGCGCCGACCGGCGGTCCTTCGCTCGAGAGCCTGTCGACTTGTCCCTCGTCGCGGAAGAGGCCACGGAAACGCTGCTCCCCCTCGCCGAAAAGCGCGGCCTCAGCATCGAGACGTCCGGCGACGTGACGCCCACGGTCGGCTCGCACGCACTCCTGCTGCAGATGACGACGAACCTCGTGCACAACGCGATCGTCCACAACCTGCCTGAACGCGGTACCGTCAGGGTGACGACCAGCCTGCAACCGGAAACCGTGGTGCTCATGGTCGAGAACACCGGCGAGACACTGGCTCCAGACCTGGTGTCCACGCTCATGGCGCCCTTTCAACGGGGCACCGAGCGGGTCCGCACCGACCACGCCGGCGTCGGCCTCGGCCTGGCGATCGTCAAGAGCATCGCGACGGCGCACGACGGAACCGTGACGCTCGCACCTCGCGCCGGCGGCGGGCTCCGCGTGACGGTGGAACTGCCGGCGGCGCCGGCATAGTCGCACCTCACTCGGCCTTCAGAGCCCGGACTGGATCGACGCGGGAAGCGTGGATGGCGGGTAGCAGCGACGCCGTCATTGCGAGGACGAAGAGCGCGGCCGCCAAGGGCGCGAGCGTCTCCAGGTCGGGCTCGCGCACCTTGACGGGCAGACCGACCACCATCGAGCTGGCGGCCAGCGCGCCGGCGAGGCCGATGAGCAGGCCAAGGCCGACGATGCGCGCCCCGCGCGCGAGCACGAGCCGTGCGATCGCGGCCCGACGGGCACCGAGCGCCGCTCTCACCGCGAACTCCTGTGTCCGCGACGCGGCCAGATACGCGATCACGCCGTACGTCCCGCTCGCTGCCAGCACCAGGGCGAGCGCAGCGAATGCGGTGACGACCGACAGATACAGCGTGAACTCCGCGAGCGAGTCGGCGATCACCTGATCCATGCCCTTGACGTCGAACACCGCGAGGTCGGGGTTCACGTCGTGTACGACCGAGCGGACGACATCCGTCAGCCCGGCTGGAGCCGTCGTCGTCCGAACGAGGAGCGTCATCCCGAGCTCGGAGATCTGCGACCAGTTCTGCGCGATCGGGAAGTACAGCTCGGGTTCGGCGGGTCGATCGAGCGATGCCTGCCGAACGTCTGCCACCACGCCGACGATGGTGCCGCGGTTGGTGATCTGGCCGACCGGATCGAACCCGGCACAACACCGGCGCGCCAGCGTCTCGTTGATCACGACGGCAGGAGTCGCGCTGGCCGTGTCGTCAGCCGTGAATCCCCGGCCGGATCTGACGGCCACGCGCAGCGTGGCCAGGTAGCCGGGCGTGACGTAGCGCATCTGGATCGGAAACTCTGGTGACAGCCGCGGGCGTCCTCGAACGGCGAAATCGGACGAGCTGCTCGTCCAACCCCAATTCTGGAGCGGCACGAGCTGCGTGACGCCCGCCGCCGCCGTGCCGGGCAATT
Organism: Acidobacteriota bacterium; assembly: GCA_020853395.1. Taxonomy (NCBI): domain Bacteria; kingdom Pseudomonadati; phylum Acidobacteriota; species Acidobacteriota bacterium. Next base: position 425,303 of record JADYYY010000002.1, on the reverse strand, counting down.
GCCGGACGCGGTCTTCGATCGCGTAGAACTGGCGAGGATCGGGAGGCGACGCGCCGCGGTAGCCGAGGTGGAACGTCATGACGTTCCGGGTGCTCACGCCGGGATCGACGTTCTTCAACCGGACCAGCTCCCGAACCAGGAGCGCCGCGCCGACCGCGAGCACGAACGCGATGGCGATCTCCGCGACGATCAGGCTGTCGCGCAGCCGGCTCGCGGCCGGACCGGCGGTGGCGCGGCCGGCGCCTTCCCGGATCGAGGACTGAACGTGCGCATCCCGAGCTCCGAGCACCGCGAGCATCGGGATGAGCGCCACCATGATCCCCACGACCGCGGCAGCCGCGATGACGAACCCGACGACCCGCCAGTCGAGCGCGACGTCGTGCGCCCGCGGCAAGTAGGCCGCCGCGACGGTCAGGAACCACCGTGTCGCGAACCAGGCCAGCACGAGTCCGGCCAACGCGCTGGCTGACAGGAGCAGCAGGCTCTCCGCGAGGGCCTGTCGCATCAGGCGCCCACGACCGGCCCCGAGTGCCACGCGAACCGCCACGTGTTGGCTGCGCCGTGTCACCCGTGCCAGCGCCAGCGTGCCCACGTTCGCGCAGGCGAGCGCCAGGAGCAGCACCACGGATCCGAACAGCAGCGCCAGCAGCCGCTGCACGGGCGGCGTGACGATCGCGTCGGCCAGCGGCTCGACGATCACGCGGGTGGGAGGCCCGGGGTGTGGGGCCTCGGCAGCGAGCCGGTCACCCACCGCCGCGGCTTCCTGAGCGGCCGCCTCGATCGAGACGTCCGCCTTGATCCGTCCGACGACCTCTCCGATTCGGTGGATGACCCGGCCGCCGGGGAAGCGCAGCCAGACGTCGGTGCGAGCCGCCGAAGCGACGCCAGGCAGAATCGATGCCGCCGCGTACGGGAACTGAAACGATCGCGGCATCACGCCGACGATCGTGACGCTCCGGTCGGTGAACGCCAGCGTGCGTCCGATCACGTTCGGATCCGATTCCAGGTCTCGCCGCCAGAACTCTTCGCCGATCACGGCCGCATCCGGTGGATCGGACGCCGTGAACGTCCGGCCGAGTCGTGGAGCCGCACCCAATACGCTGAAGAAATCTCCTTCGGCCTGCACTGCCATCACCCGCGTGGATCCGGTTGACGTGCGAAGGTATCGGCCTGCGACCTCGTACCCGGCGATGGCCGCGAACGAGCCCGAGCCGCGGCGCAGGCCGTCGACGTCCGGCACCGCACCGCGCTCCGCGAGGGCGCTCTGACCCGACACCTGCACGAGACGTCCTGCGTCGGGAAACGGCAACGGCCGCAACAGCACGCCGTTGACGACCGTGAAGACGGCGGCGGTGGTGCCGATGCCGAGCGCGAGCGTCGTCACGGCCGTCGTCGTGTACGCGCGATCGGCGACGAATGACCTGAGGCCGTGCCGGAGGTCATGCCCCAGATCGTGGAGCCACCGCCAACCCCACGTGTCGTGCGCCTCTTCCCGAAGCCGTAGGGTATTGCCGAATCGCGCGGGGGTTCCCATCATCGCGCGGTGCGCCTCCATGTCCAGGCGCAGTTGATCCTCGAGCTCCCTCCTGTGGAGGAGGTAGTGCACCCGCCGGTACCACTCGCCGAGGCTCAGCATGGGCGTCACGCCGATTCGAGGAGGAGCGCGATGGCCTTCGCCATCCGTGAGTAGTTCGCGCGTTCGACCTCGAGCTGCTTCCTGCCCGCGGGAGTGAGTCGGTACGCGCGCACGCTCCGGCCGGTGTCCGACACGGTCGCTTCGGCCTTGACCCAACCCTTCAGCAGGAGCTTCTGCAGCGCGGGGTACAACGAGCCTTCTTCGACGCTGAGCGCATCGCTCGAGAGTTGCCGGATGCGTTGAGCGATTCCGTAGCCGTGCAGGGGACCGCGGGCGAGGATCCGCAGGATCAGCATGGCCAGGGTGCCAGGGGGAAGGCCGTCGTTTCGAGGCATAGATTAACTATGCCTATAGGCCAAGCGGGTGTCAAGGCGCTCGGCAAGGTCGGGGGAACTTCGATGCGTCGGCCGCGACGCCTCGAGTCAAGTGATGACAGCGATCGACGCGGGCGTGAGCAAAAGATCCGTCCGCGCCGTGCGAGGCGGCTGGCAACCGACGATCGCCGTGGCGGCTGCGGCTGAAGCGCGCTCCGAGAGGGAAGTGAGCGTCTATTCCTCCCGCAGGGCCCGCATCGGATCGAGCCGCACGGCGCGCGTGGCAGGCAGTGCCGCCGCCGCGACGCAGGCGGCGACGATGATCACCACGCTCGCGAGATAGGCGACGGGATCGGCAACGTGCACGATCGGCGAGATGAACGCGCCGAACGGCGTCGACAGCAATACGGTCGCGAGCGCGGCGGCGAGCACCGTGCCGGCGACGAGCCCGTAGAGCACGGGCCGGGCGGTCTGCGCGAGCACCAAGCGCGTGACGGCTCGCGACGGCGCGCCAAGCGCCATGCGCAAGCCGATTTCCTTGGTGCGCTGCGCCACGAGGTAGGACAACACGCTGAACAGTCCCGACACCGTCAGCAGCAACGCCAGCGCGCCGAGCGCCACGGCAATCGAAAACGCGATCGTCAGGAACACCTTCTCGAGCCGCGCCACCGTTCGCATCGTCACGATCCTGCCGAGGTTCGGATCGATCTTGATGAAATGCTCGATGAGCGTGCGCCTGGCGAGATCCGGATCTCCGGCGATCCGCACCATGGCCGCGGTGTCCGGCGCGTCCAGGCTGGTGGGCATGAACACGCCTGGCTTGTTCCCGGTGAATCGAGAGCCCGTGACGTCTCGCGACACGCCGATGACCGTCACCAGGTGCGAGGAGAATGCCGGCTGATCCTCCGGTTGGCCTTCGGACGGACGATCGGGCTCGAGCCGGAACGTCTCGCCAATCGCGTTGCCGTTCGGCCACAGCGCTCGCGCCGTCGATTCGGAGACGATGACGACCGGAGCGCCGTCGCGTTCGGCCGGCGTGAACGTTCGCCCGCGCAGCATCGGAACGCCCATCACGCCGAAGTAGTCGCCCGATACGAACTTGCAGCGGAGCGGCGTCTTCCCCTGGCCGATGGTGGCAAGCCCGGGTAACGTGTCCAGCATACCTGGCCGTACCGCCGCGTATTGCGTGATGGCGGCGTCCGCCGCGATCGCCTGGAGCATGGCCGTTCGCGTCGGCTCGTTGACCAGCTCGATCATCACCGTGTCGGCGGTGCGAAAGCCCTGGTCGTATTGTGAGGAGGCCATGCCGCTGCGCAGGAAGATCGACGCGCCGATCAGCAGCAGCGCCGAGGCGAACACCTGCACGCCGATCAGCGCATTTCGGGCGCGGCCCGGACGGGCATCCCTGACCAGCTCGCCGCGCAGCGTCCGCACCGGATCGATCCGGGTGGCCTGCAGCGCCGGCAGCAGTGCGAACAACGCGGTGGACGCCACCGCGGCGGCGACGAGGAACAGCGCGACGCGCCAGTCCGCAGCCGGCACGTTGAGGCTCACGTCCCAGATGTCGGCGGGCATCATGCCGACCACCCAGACAACCGCGCCGGTGAGCGCGAGACGCGACACGACATAGCCGCCCGCGGCGGCGACGAGCGCGAGCAGCAGGCTCTCGGTCATCAGTTGACGGACGATGCGCCCACGCGACGCGCCAATCGAGAGACGGATGCCGATCTCACGCTGGCGGGCGACGCCGCGCGCGAGCAGCAGATTGGCGACGTTGGCGCACCCGATCAACAGAATCAAACCGAAGGCGATGAACAACGGCGCGAACAGCATCACCGCTTCCATCGGACGCGGCACCGTGCCTCGATGGGGAAGCACGTCGATCGTGGCGGCCGCGGCGGCACGCCGTTCGGCGGTCGATGCCGGCGCGTTGGCGCTCCACGCACGCAGTTGCGCGCGTGCGCTGTCCCCGGACACGCCAGGCTTCAGCCGGCCGGCGATCTCCACGACAGCGCTGCTCTCGCGTCCGCGCTGATTGGGCCGGAACGCGCCGAGCTGCGCGAGAGGCGCCCAGAAATCGGGCGCACCCACGACGAGACCGCGGAACCCTTCCGGCATGACGCCGACGACCGTGAACGGCACGCCGCCGACGAGCACCGTGCGGCCGATCACGTCCGGATCGCGATCGAAGCGACGATGCCATCCCTTGTCGCTCAACACGATGACCGGGTTGCCGCCATTCGGCGCGTCATCAGCGGCAGTCAGCGCGCGTCCCATCGACGGGCGGACACGCACCAGATCGAAGAAACTGGCGGTGACGAGCGTCACGGCCATCGCCCGGCCATCCACACGCAGATCGATGCCGGACACGGCGGCGTAGGCGTCGGTGAACACCGACGTGTCCCGGCGCAACGACTCGAAATCGGCACGGGTGAGCGACGATTGTCCGTCGGTGCCCGGTTGCAGCCGTTCGACCGCGTAGAACTGCTCGACGTCCGGGACGCGATCGGTGCGGAACAGGAACGTATTGAGGAACGTGAACAGCACCGCGACGACGCCGAGGCCGATGGCGATCGTCGCGACGACGGTCGCCGAGGCGAGCGGCGCGTGCGCGAACGAGCGCACCGCGCAGCGAAGATCGCGGAGGGCGTCGTCGACGAACGCGGTGCCGCGCTGGTCCCGGCACTCGTCGGCGACGAGCGGAACCGAACCGAACCGCGCGTGCGCGCGGGCGCGCGCCGTCGCGGGCGCCATGCCCTCGTCGATCAGCTTTCGCGCCTCGCGATCGACGTGGAAGGCGAGCTCGTCGCGGAGGTCGCGCTCGGCCTGGCGGGGCGCGAGCAGCGCCCGCGCGCGAAGCTTCACGTCGCGCAGGTCCATCGCTCACGCCAGCTTCATGACGCGGCCAATGGCCGCGGCCATGCGCGCCCACGCGCGCGTTTCGACGGCGAGCTGGCGCCGGCCCGACGCCGTGAGCCGGTAGAACTTCGCGCGCCGGCCGAGCTCGGACACCGCCCATTCGGCCTCGATCCAGCCGCGGTGCTCGAGGCGATGGAGCGCCGGATACAGCGACCCCTGGGTGATCTGAAGCACGTCCCCGGAGATCTGCTGGATACGTTCCGAGATCATCCAGCCGTGCAGCGTGTCCTTCTGCAGCGTCCGGAGAATCAGCATGTCGAGGGTGCCGGGAAGCAGATCCGGTGCGGCAGCCATTGATGTCGAATGACGACACTATCGCTGTTGGTGTCGACTGTCAACAGCAAGAAGCCGCGCGGTCGAGAGGCCGCCTCGAGGCGCTCGAAGCTCCACACCGGGCCGCGCGCGATGAGCGCCCAGAGTGTGTGTCACAACTCGGTGAGCGCGGTCCTGTCGCCGGACAGCCCACGTGGTGCTCGGCGCAACGGTCGTGATCACGGGGCGTCGCCTGCGCGCCACGCAGGTCGGCCCCGTCCGGCGCCACCGCCGCCGCGGGAGTCGGAGCCGTCCCGCTGGATTCTCAGCCCCTGATGGAACCGCGGGTCGTCGTAGGCGCTGGCAATCGATGTCCCTCGAGCGCCGCGTCGATCGCTTCCAGCCGCCGCACGCGCGTCCGCGCTTTGCCAGCCGCGACGCCGATCTACAGCGTGGCGACCAACACGTCGTAGACGTCCTGGACGTTCTTGTAGGGATCGCCGGGAAGCTCGTTCTCGATCGAGTACAAACCGCGGTAGCCGAGCTCCTTCGTGAGGCGCACGAGGTCGGCCAGGTCGTACGTCGGCGGATTCAGCATCTTCATGTGGCAGTTGCCGTCGGTGAACGGGAACATCGCCCGCATCCCGGCTTTGACGTGCGCCTCGTCGCCGCCGAAGCCGCCGACATCTGGGTTCGTGTAGGCGCCGCCGCCGCGCAGCACCTCGGTCAGGAGCACGAAGTCGTCGTCGCGCGGTTCGGCGCCGACCATGATGTTCTTCGTCTTCGCGTACGCCGTCATCCGGCGCAGCACCTCGATGGCCGTCGCCTTGTTCTCCTGCGTCAGCCGGCCCTGATTGATCATCACGCGCGGCGACCCGAGCACGACGGCGTGATCGATCCAGGCGCGAGTGAGATCCACGGCCTGCGCCCGCAGCGCCGGGGTCGTTGCCGCGATGTTCATGTTGCCGAGCTCGAGGTTGATGTTGCTGATGCGAGACCTGGTCTTCGCGAGCCGATCGAGGAACGTCTTGAAGAACGACGCTTCGGTGGACTCGAAGTAGTTGTGCTGCATCTCGATGTTGTGGACCTTGTAGCGATCCGCGAACATCTCGGGCAGCTCGAGCACCTCGAGCGTGCGCTCTGGGCTGGCGGCCTGGCCCGGCACCTTCAGGACGCGCGCGAAGCTGTAAGCCATGATCCCAATGCGGTCCAGGGTCGCGGCCGACGCGCCACCGCGCCCTGCCTGACGTCCCCAGACACGCGCTGTTGCCCCCACCGCTGCCGTCGATCCCAGGAGAAATGTCCGTCGGTCCATTCGAGTCCCTCGCGTCGCATCATTGTACGGCAGAGATGACAGGGACCGGAGGCGAGGAACGAGCGTCCTGAAGCCTTTCGACCGAGAAACGACCGTTCACTTCTCGATGCGGGTGCACGCGCGGCCAGTGCTCGACGTGCAGGACGCGACGAAGCAGCCTCAGACGTCAGTGCGGCGGCGTCAGCAGCGAGGAACGAGCAGTCAGGAGCGAGAAAAGAGCCGTCAGGAGCGAGGAAAGCGCCGTTAGGAGCGAGAAAAGAGCAGTCACGAGCGAGGAAAGAGCCGTCAGCAGCGGGTGATCGGCGCTCCGCGAGCACTCGACCGCAGAATCGCGAGAAAGTCAGCGACGTGAACGGACGTCACGGTGCGTCGGCGCGGCCATCGCATCGATCCCCGCGTCGTGTGGGCGTGCGATCGACCCGCGCAGCGTACGGAGGTCTACTCGTGTCGCAACGCCATCAGCGGATCAACACGAGCAGCCCGGCGGGTTGGAACCCAAGCGGCCATCAGGGCGGCCGTCGTGAGGACGGCCGCCGCGACGGTGAAGACCGCCGGATCGATCGGCCCGACGCCAAAGACGAGGTCGCGTGCGAGGGGCGTCACCAGGGCGGCACCGGCGGCGCCGGCGGCGAGACCGGGTACGAGCATCCACGCGACGTCCTGGAGCACGAGACCAACGATCGAGCCGCGCGTGGCGCCGAGCGCCATGCGCACGCCGAGCTCGGTGGTACGCCGCGCGACCTGGAAGGCGAGCATCGAGAAGATGCCGATGCCGGCGATGACGAGGGCGAGCACGCCGAACAGGCCGCCGAGCGTCGCGAGGATTCGCTCCGCGGGAATCGCGCGGTCGATGAGCGTGTCGTAGGTCAGCGTGCGCTGCACCTGCAGCGCGGGATCGGTCCGGCCAATCGCGGACGCGACCGCCGACGCGAGGCGAGCAGGATCGCCGCCACTGGCTGCGCGCACCAAGTAGGCATAGCCGGCTGCCTGGTCTTCGGTCGCGCGTTGCGCCGCCGCGACGTACATCGTCTCCTCGTGCCCATCGCGCAGGTCGTCGTACGTGGCGTCGCCGACGACGCCAACGATGTCGTAGCTCGTGTTCACCGAGGTCACCCGGCGGCCGATGGGCGACTGGCTTCCGAAGAATCGCCGCGCGAAGCTCTCGTTGACCACGGCCACCGCCGGCGCAACGCGTGTGTCACGGCGGTCGAAGTCCCGGCCCGCCAGCACGCGGATGCCGAGCGTGGCGAAGTAGCCGGGCGTGACGGCATTGAACGTCGTGTTCGCGCCGCCGGGTCGCCACGCGTCGGCCGGCAACTCAATCGCCCTGGTCCAGTTGTTGCCGCTGACCGGCAGCACCACTGCGGCCGCGGCCGACCGCACACCGGGAATCGCCGTCAGGCTGCTGACGAGATGGTCGACGAGGGGCACGTTGCGTTCGGCGGGAATCGGCGTGATGGCGCGGATGGACACGACCAACACGCCCTTGGCGTCGAACCCGCGCTCGACCGCGTAGAGCTTGATGAGCGAGCCGACGAACAAGGTCGCGCAGACGACGAGCACCATCGAGATCGCGATTTGGGTCGTGACGAGCGTGCGTCCCAGGCGGCCGCGGCCGACGGCCCGCACCTGCCTGAGCGCCGGCATCACGCTCTCGCGCAGGGCCTGGAGCGCCGGCAGGGAGCCCGCGAGCACGGCGACGCCAAGCGCGACGATCGCCGTGAAGCTGAGCACCCGCCAGTCGGGCGCGACTGACAGATCCAGTTCGCGTCCGTTGACGAACATCACCGCGAGGCCCTGGCTGAGCCAGCCGGCGGCCACGAGCCCGGCACCGCCGCCGATCACGGCGAGCACGAGGCTCTCGGCGAGGAACTGACGCAAGAGCCGGCCCCGCGCCGCGCCGATGGCCAAGCGGATCGAGATCTCGCGATGCCGCGCCACCGCTCGCGCCACGAGCAGGCCGGCGACGTTGATCGATGCCAGGAGCAGCACGAGCGTGACCGCGCCCATCAGGATGATCAGCGGCTGACCCAAGTCGGCGCGGAACTCGTTGATGCCGTCAGGCGACGCGATGGCGCCCACTCGCCGGTTGCGCAGTTCGTCGCGCAGCCCGCTCGGCGCCGCGCCGGCGATCGGCTCGATGAACGCCTGCCACAGACCCTGGGCTTCGGCGCCGGCCTGCGCGATCGTGACGCCGGGTGCGAGCCGTGCCATCAGCTTCAGGAAGTTGTTCGTCGCCTCGCCGCGTTGCGCGGCACTCGTCATCAGCACGAGCGGCAGCACGACGTCCGGCGCGGTCCCGACGCGGACGCTCCGGAACGACGCCGGCAGCACGCCGACGATCGTGAACACGCGATCGGCCACCCTGACGGTCCGGCCGACGACCGACGGATCGCGACTGAAGCGCCGCTGCCAATAGCCGTCGCTGATCACGGCGGCCGGTTCCGGTGCAGGGTGCCGGTCCTCATTGGCGAGCAGCCGGCCGGCGGCGGGCCGGATGCCGAGCACGTCGAAGTAGGCGCCGGACACGAGATCGGCCGACACGAGCTCGGGCTCGCCGTCGACGAGGATGGTGGTGCGCGTGGAACTGAAGGCAAACGCCGCGGTGATCGACCGCAGGTGGTCGCGCAGGTGCTCGAACAGCGGAAACGAGACGTTCGCCGCTCGTCCATCCGGCGTCAACCGCGTGATCTGAACGAGCCCATCCGGATCGGCGACCGGCAGCGGGCGCAACAGCACCGCGTTGACGAGGCTGAAGACCGCGCTGGTGGCGCCGATGGCGAGCGCTAGCGACAGGGCGGTCGCCGCGGCGAAGCCCGGGCTGCGGCCCAGCGTTCGCAGCGCGTACTGCACGTCGCGCGCACCATCCTCGATCCACCGCCCGCGCACGTCCCGAGAGGCCTCTTCGAGGCTGGCAAGATTGCCGAACTCGAGGAAGGCGCGGCGCTCGGCCGCGCGGCGGTCCAGGCCGCCTGCCACGTAGTCGTCGATCAGCCGATCCCGATGGAACGCGAGCTCGTCACGCGTGCGAGCTCGGCGCAGCCGCCACATGGCTCACTCGGCTGCGGCGAGCACGCCGGAGATGGCCGCCGACAGCCGGTCCCAGTTCGCGCGCTGTTCCTGGAGTTGCGCCCGGCCGAGACGGGTGAGCGTGTAGAAGCGCGCCTCGCGTCCCGTGTCGGACGCCGCCCACTCGGCCTCGAGCCAGCGGCGCTTCTCGAGCCGGTGCAACGCGGGGTAGAGCGAGCCCTGCTGCACCTGGAGCACGTTCGCCGACATCTGCTGTAGCCGCTGCGCGATGGCGTACCCGTGGATCGGGCCGAGCGCGACGACTTTGAGGATGAGCACGTCGAGCGTGCCCTGGAGCAGATCCGATTTCGGCGAGTCGGCCGGCATGCAAAGACGTTCTACATGTACACATGTAGGATGTCAAGGCATCAGCGATGGCGGGCGAGAGGCAAGGACAGAGGGCCGCGTGAGCGCGATCGGGCCCGCGCTCGAAGCCTCGCGCGCGCGTCCGCCGCCGGCCGTTCACTCGGCGATCAGCCGGACCTGTCCGACGCCGCCGTGCACATCGACGCCGATCGTCACCGGCCCGGACGTCACGCGTGGGTTCCTCCAGCGGCCGTCGGCGCGCTCCAGGCCTTGGACTTCGACCGAGCCGATGCCGCCGGTCGCCATCGCGGAGATCGCGACGGTCGCAGGCAGGTAGATCGTCGCCTGGCCGACGCCGCCCTCGACCTCCACCTTGTAGCTCTGCGCCGGCGTGCCGCGCAGGTCGAGATCGACCCGTCCGGCGCCGACGCTGATCTTCACGTCCCGGAGCCGGAGCCTGCCCAGCTCGAGCTTGGCTTCGCCGGCACCGAGGTGCGCCTCCACTTCGACCGGCACCGTGTCGTTGAGCGCGAGGTCCCAGCGGTTCTCCGGCCGTCCGACCGCGATCGACTTCGATGGCTGGGTAACCGCGATCTCCACGGCCGATCCGAACGTGTTCTGTTCAATCGACGGCTTCCATTCCGGCACGTTGTAGGCGAAGTCGGCCTCGAGGAGCGTCGGCGCGCCGCCGCGCACCTGGAGCGTGCCCGCGCCGACGTCGACCTTCACGCGCGCGACCTCCGCCTTCGCGAGCGCGATTGTCCGGTGCTCGCGTGTCGTCGGACCGTCCGAGACGCGGCTGACCGAGCAGGCGGCAAGCAATGCCGCTGACGTGAAGACGATGGCGCGATTCGGCATGAGAGGGATCACCTGGTCGACGATACGCCTGCTTGGGCCGCGACGACGTGGAAAAAGGTGGGGCGAGCCCGCCAGCGCGACGAGACGGCCGATCGGCGTCATTCGTGGAATACCGCCGAACTCCGGTGGCGACCGTCGAGTGGCCTCGCCGGCGCTCTCAGGCGAACCGCCTCCGTGCAGCCGGCTTCGTCGCGAGTTCAACCGCACCGCTGGGTGCTCACCCGACCGCGTGCCGAGCGTGGCCCGCCGTGTAGGCTGGTGATGTGACGACCAGGAACCTCTCGCTCGTCGCGTTCACGATCGGCCACTCGACGCGTGCCATCGACGACTTTCTCGCGATGCTGAAGGGACACGACGTGGCGCGGCTGGTCGACGTCCGCACGATCCCGAAGTCGCGGCACAACCCGCAGTTCGCGCGCGAGGCGCTCGCCGCGTCGCTCGACGCTGCCGGAGTCCGCTATACGCACATGCCCGGGCTCGGTGGCCTGCGGCGCCCGCGGCGCGACTCGCCGAACACCGCCTGGCGCAACGCGAGCTTCCGCGGCTATGCCGACTACATGCAGACACTCGAGTTCCAGTCGTACCTGAGGGAAGCGCTCGCGCTCACCCGCGCCGAACGGTGCGCGTTCATGTGCGCCGAGGCCGTGCCGTGGCGCTGTCATCGCTCGTTGCTGGCCGACGCCCTCATGGTTCACGGCATCGAGGTGCGAGAGATCGCCAGCGCCACGTCGGCGACCCTTCACGAGCTCACGCCTTGGGCTCATGTCGATGGCACGCGCGTGACCTACCCTGGAGACCCCGCGTTGCCGGAGATGGAGCGGAGCTGACGTGCGAAGCGGATCGAGGTGTGCGACCGGTGCGATGACGCCGCCGAGCCGATTGGCGTCCGTTCAGGCTGGCGTTGGCTCCGTCAAACGCGCGATGACGTCCGACGCGCTGTAGCGCCGACGGCCGGGCGGCAGGAAGACGCCGATGCCCGTGAGGGCGTCGCCGGCGGTCACCAACGCGGGTTCCGGTTCGCGCCCGCGCATCTGGCCGAGGCCGATGTTGGCCATGAGCGCGTTGCAGATGCACTTGCGTCCGGCGGTGTCCTCGACGGTGCCGCCCTTCGAGACGTAGGCGCTGACCGGCTCGGCTGGACATCGGAAACCGACGCGGCCGTCCGGTTGCCGGTAGGCCTCGCGAAGGTACCCGAGGTCGCACACGCGAGCCCGCGCGTCGTAGACTGGCGCCTCCGACAGCGTCCCCTCGAGGCGCACGACCTTGAACGGAAACGAGGCCGGCGAGGCGACTGGATCGGTGAAGACGCGCGCCGTCCGACGCCCGACCTCCTCGATCAGCGCCTGCTTGAGGTCGTCGCGCAACCCGGACTCGTCGCAGAAGGCGAACGCGGTGCCGACCTGGATGCCGGCGGCACCGAGCGCCCGCGCCTCGCACAGCGCACCGGGCCGGCCGAACCCGCCCGCCAGCCAGAAGGGCAGCCCGAGCGCGCGCAGCCGCTCGAGGTCGACGACGTCGCGTTCGCCGTACACCGGCTCGCCGCGCTCGTTGAGCTGCAGCCGGCCTCTCGGCGGCGCGTTGTGGCCGCCGGCCGTCGGGCCCTCGACGACGAAGCCGTTGACGACGCCGTTGGACTTCTTGAGCAGGGCGGCGGCGAGCACGTGCGACGACACGATGGCGAGAAACGTCGGCCGCCGGAGCGGCCCGCCGCGTTCGGCCTCCGTGAGGAACGCCGCTGGATCGAACGCGAGCGTCGTGTCCTCGTCGGCCGCGCCCGTCACCTGCAGCGGATACTCGGCCGGCTCGTGGCGGGCGAGTCGATCGAGCACGCCCGGAATCTTCACGGGCACGCCCGCCCCCATGATCACGTAGTCGACGCCGGCCAGCATCGCCCCGTAGATCGACGGCAGGTGCGGTACCTGGATCTTCTCGAGGAAGTTGATGCCGACGGCGCCAGGATGTCCCTCGCGCGCGAGGAACACCTCGACGAAGTTGGCGGCGATGCAGAGCTCGGCGAGGTCGCGCGGCGTGTGCCGCTCGTGGAGCGGCAGCACGACGAAGGGGCGTGCCGGCGCCTTGCCGCCCTCGACGTAGTAGCGCGACACGATCCGTTCGGCGATGCCGGGCGCGGGGAACGCGGCCAGCGCCCGCCGCATGTGCCCCCCGGGATCGCCGACCTGCAGGCGCCGGACGAGGATGACGTCGAGCGCCGTGCCCGACACCACGCCGAGATGTCCGAGCGACGACACCGCGTTCGCGAGGCGCCAGTCCGAGACGCCCGCCCCCATGCCGCCCTGGATAATCGCCGGTAACGTGTGCATGCTGACTCCCGCTCGAGTCAGCCCATGCGCTCGAGGATGATTGGTCAGTATAGACCGCCATCCGCGAAGGCAACTTTGAGCGGCGACAAGCATCGGCGCGGTGCGGCGCCCGCGCGGCCGCGACCGGAGCCGAGCTGTCGTGTCGAGCACGCGCGCGCGAGCCGATCGGCGGCCCGTGCACCGGCCATTCCCACGGCCCGCCGTGATTTCTTCGAGGCGGGCCCGATTGGCAGCGTTCGACCGCCGGCGCCGACTCGCCCTCCTCCGCGCCGCGTCGTGGCAAGGTCGTTGCTTCGTGCCTGATCCATCTGTCGGGCCACATCCGCAGAGGGGAGGGCGACGTGCTGAACACCGTTCGGATGCTGTTGCTGGGTGCGGCGGGCGCGATCGAGCTGACCGAGGAGAAAGTCCGCGCCATTGCGGACGACTTCGTCCGTCGCGGTGAGCTGGCCGCCGACGAGGCGCGCGAGCTGACCGCGCAATGGGTGCGCGGGCGGGCCACTCGCCGCGACGAGCTGGACGACCGGATCCGCGAGGCCGTCGTCGACGCGCTCGGCCAGGCGAACGTCGCGTCGCAGGCGAGCGTGGTCGATCTCGAGCGCCGGATCGCGGCAATCGAGCACGCGTTCGCTCGCGTCGCCGCGCCGGGCGACGAACGGTGATGTCCACCGGCGCCGGGACCTCGACTGCCCGGCGGACCCGCGAGGTCGCCGGCGTGCTGGCGCGCCACGGCTTTGCCGACGTGGTCCACGCGCTCCGCCTCGATCGGTACCTCGGCTGGGGAGCACGGGTGCTGCCCGAGCGCGCCCGAATCGATCCGGCGATCTCGCGCGCCGCCCGCGTGCGGCTCGTGCTCGAAGAGCTCGGGCCCACCTTCGTGAAGTTCGGTCAGGCCCTCAGCGTGCGATCCGATCTGCTGCCGGCCGACCTCGTCGAGGAGCTGGCCAAGCTCCAGGAACACGTGGCGACGCTTCCGGCGGGCGCGGCCCAAGCCGCCATCGAAGCAGAGCTGGGCGGGCCACTCGCGTCCCGGTTTGCCGAGTTCGCCGGCGAGCCGATCGCGGCGGCGTCGATCGCGCAGGTGCATCGGGCGGTCACGCTCGACGGCCAGGCCGTCGCCGTCAAGGTCCGCCGGCCCGGCATCGAGCGCACGATCGCAGGCGACATCGACATCCTGCGTCATCTGGCGCGGCTGCTCGAACGTCACGTGCCGGCGGCGGCTCTCTTCGATCCGTCGGGTCTCGTGGAGGAGTTCTCGCGGACCATCCGCGCCGAGCTGGACTTCGTCCGCGAGGGCCGGAACCTCGAACGCTGTGCGGCCAACTTCGCCGGCGATCCCACCGTCCGCTTCCCGCGCGTCCACTGGGATCGCACCACGACGCGTGTCCTGACGATGGAGTATCTGGAGGGGTTGAAGGCGGCCGAGCTGGACGCGACCGGCGTGGGACCCTACGCCCGCGCCGTGATCGCCCGGCGCGGCGCGGACGCGATGCTGACCCAGGTGCTCGTCCACGGCTTCTTCCATGCCGATCCGCATCCCGGCAACCTGCTCGTGATGGACGGCAACGTCATCGGCTTCCTCGACCTCGGCATCGTCGGTCGGCTCGACGAGCGGACGCGGCATGCGCTGGCGCGCGTGATCCGAGCCATCTGGCGGCGTGATCAGGCCGAGTTGGCGGGCCTCGCGCTCGAGATTACCGAGCCGCAGGGCGAGGTGAACGTGCGCGCGCTCGAGCGCGATCTCGGTGCGCTCGTCGAGACGTACGGCAATCTCGCGCTCGGCGATCTGTCGGCCGCCGACGTGCTCGCCGACATCGTCGCGACGCTGCGGCGGCACCAGCTTCGCATGCCGTCCAACCTGGTGCTCCTGGTGAAAGCGCTCGTCACCATCGAGGCGGTCGGCCGGCGGCTCGACCCGGCGTTCAAGATGATCGAGCACGCGGCGCCCCTCGCCGAGCGGCTCTGGCAGCGCGAGCTCGCGCCCGATGCGCTCGGCCGTCGCGTGCTCGAGGCGCTGCAGCAGACGCTGCACGCGGTGCGGGCCATGCCGCAGCACCTCGACGTCATCGGCCGCAAGGTGCGCGACGGCCGGCTGGAGATCCGGTTCGTGCACCGGAACCTCGAGCACTTCGTCACCGAGATGGATCGATCGAGCAACCGGCTGGCGTTCGCGATGATCATCGCCGCGTTGATCGTCGGGTCGTCGCTCGTGATCCAGGCAGGGCGCGGCGTGGCGGCGTACGGATACCCGGTGCTCGGCCTTGCGGGCTTCGTCGTGGCCGCGGTGTTCGGCATCCGGCTGGCGATCGGCATCATGCGATCGGGCCGGCTGTGACGGTGGAGCCGATGGCGACGGCAGGTGGTGCTCGCGCGCGCGGCCGGCCGGGATCGGAGCGGAACTACTGGGAGCACTTCGCCCACGGCGCGGACGTCGGCGTCCGCGGGGTCGGGCGGACGCTGGCAGATGCGTTCGCGCAAGCCGCCGTCGCGCTGACCGCCGTCGTCTGCGACCCGGCCGCGGTGCGCTCCCGTCAGGTGTCGGAGATCGTCTGCCGCGCCCCGGCCCTGGACCTGCTGTTCGTCGACTGGTTGAACGCGCTGGTGTACGCGATGGCGACCGAGCATCTGCTGTTCGGGGAGTTCGAGGTGCGCGTCGAGGGCACGGAGGTCCACGCGCTCGTCCGCGGCGAACCGGTGGATCCGCTGCGACACGAGCCAGCCGTCGAGGTGAAGGGCGCGACGCACACGGCGCTCGAGGTTGCGCAGCAGGCCGACGGGCGGTGGATCGCGCAGTGCGTGGTGGACGTGTGACGTCGGTCCGCGCCCGACGTCACGTCGTCCGCTGCGCATGATGCGCCCACCTCGTGCGGCCCGGACACGCGGAACTGACGTCGCCGTCCGCGGCGCGTCGAGCAGGACACGGTGCCATGGATCTCGACCGGCTCGTCAGGAAGTCCGACGTCGAATGGTGGATCGAGCCGCACGGCGCGATGCGCGTGCCCGGCGTGCTGTATGCGAGCGAGGCGCTCGTGCGCGAGATGGACGAGAAAGTCTACGAGCAGGTGTCGAACGTCGCCACGCTGCCCGGCATCGTGCGGGCGTCCTACGCGATGCCCGACGCGCACTGGGGCTACGGGTTTCCCATCGGCGGTGTCGCTGCGTTCGACGCCGAGCGGGGCGGCGTGATCTCGGCCGGCGGCGTCGGCTTCGACATCTCCTGCGGCGTCCGCACGCTCACGACGGGCCTGCGGGAGGCCGACCTCGGCGATCGCCGGCGAACGCTCGCCGACGAGCTGGCGCGCGTCGTGCCGGCCGGCGTCGGCAGCGTGGGGCGGATCTCGCTCGACGCCGACGAGATGGAGGCCATGCTGACCGGCGGCGCACGGTGGGCGGTCTCGCAGGGCTACGGCGAGCGCGAGGATCTCGATCGCATCGAGGAGCACGGGTGCGCGGCTGACGCGCGCCCCGAGGCGGTGTCCGACCAGGCGAAGCGGCGCCAGCGGGACGAGATGGGCACGCTCGGCTCCGGCAACCACTATCTCGAAGTGCAGAAGGTCGCCGCGGTGTTCGACGAGGACGCTGCGCGGGCGTTCGGACTCGAGCCGGACGGGCTCGTCGTGAGCATCCATTGCGGCTCGCGCGGGCTCGGCCACCAGATCGGCACCGACTTCCTGCGGCAGATGGCCATCGAGGCGCCGCAGCACGGCATCACCCTGCCCGATCGCGAGCTGGCGTGCGCGCCGCTCGGCTCGCCGACTGGCCGCGCGTACCTGGGCGCGATGCGCGCCGGCATCAACTGCGCGCTGGCGAACCGGCAGATTCTCACGCACCTGGTACGGCAGGCGTTCGCCCGGGTCGTCCCGGAGGCGCGGCTGGCGCTGCTCTACGACGTCTCGCACAACACCTGCAAGCTCGAGGCGCACGAGATCGATGGGCACCGGCGCCAGCTCTTCGTGCACCGCAAGGGGGCGACGCGCGCGTTCGGTCCTGGGCACGCGGATCTGCCGCCGGCGTTCAGAACGGCCGGCCAGCCGGTGTTGATCGGTGGCACGATGGGCACGGCGTCGTACGTGCTCGCCGGCACGGAGGCCAGCGAGCGCACGTCGCTCGGATCGTCGTGTCACGGCGCGGGCCGCCGCATGAGCCGGCACGAGGCGGTGAAGCGGTTTCGCGGCCGGCAGGTCGTCGACGACCTGGCGCGGCGCGGCATCCTCGTCCGCAGCCCGTCGTCGCGCGGCGTCGCGGAGGAGGCGCCCGGCGCCTACAAGGACGTGACCGCGGTCGTCGAAGCCGCCGATCGCGCGGGGCTGTCGCGCGCCGTCGCGCGGCTGGAGCCAATCGTGTGCATCAAGGGATGAGATGAGCGGGGACGCTCGGAAGGAGGGCCCATGGCCATTCACAAGGTCATCGAAGTGATCTCGCAGTCGGAGAAGAGCTGGGAGGACGCCGCGCAGGCGGCGGTGAGGGACGCGTCGCGGACGGTGCGGAACGTCAAGTCGATCTACATCGCCAACTTCGAGGGCGTCGTGTCGAACGAAACGATCGTCCAGTACCGCGTGAACGCGAAGATCACGTTCGAAGTCGAGTAGCTCATGGCCGGACGGAAACTTGCTGCTGTGCCCGTAGAACCTGTCATCACCTTCCGCCGCATGAAGGCGGATCCGGCGCTCGATGGCGACATCCGGAAGCGCGTCGCGTCGCTCGAGAGGTTCTGCCCGACGATCATCGGCGCGCGCGTGCTCGTTGAGCCGGTGGAGCGAAGCCAGCGGAGCCCCCATCGGATCCACGTCCGCGTCGAGCTGAGCGTGCCGGGGGAGGACGTCATCATCTCCCACGAGACGAGCGCGCGAGGCGGGGCGCGCGCGACCGGCGCGCGCAGCCTCCGCAAGCAGGACGAGCCTGCGCCGCAGCACAAGGACATCGAGCTCGCGATCCACGATGCGTTCCGGGCCGCGCGCCGCCGGCTGCAGGACTACCTGCGGCGCCGGCGCGGGCAGGTCAAACGCCGCGCCGGCGCGGAGCGCTGACGGCCGGCGCTCGCCGGCCGGAGGGCGGGCGGGACAGCACGCGGGCCCGCCCGATGCGACAGTGCGCGCAGGATCGCGCCGGCAGGCTCGAGCCAGACGTGTACGGCACGAGTCGGACATGGAGATTGTCCGACCAATGTTCCGTACCGCGCACGACGGCAGGACGTCTCGACGCCCTAGTCGGGCGAGGTGCCGGCGCTACGTCGCCGTGGGCTGATGGCGGCTGCGCGCCGGCGGCGGCCAAGCTGTGCGAGGTAGAATCGTCGCATGCCGCTCTTCGAGTACATCTGCCGAGACTGTGGCCACGCGTTCGAGGCGCTCGTCACCGCGAGCCGCCTGCCGTCGTGCCCGAGCTGCGAGAGTCAGGCGCTCGAGAAGCAGCTCTCGGTCTTCGCCCTCTCGACGAAGTCGCGCGACGCGTCGCCGGCGCCCGTCGGTGCGTGCGGGGCGTGCGGCGATCCGCGCGGCCCGGGCGCCTGCTCGATGAACTGACCGTTGTCCCGCTTCTCGTTCCTCGCCGACACCTACGCCACCGAACGGCTGAAGACGCTCGGCGTGTGGGCGCAGGTTCCCGACGATGCGATGGAGTTCCGGCCGGAGCCGCGCGCACGCACGCCGCTCGAGCACATGGTGCACCAGTGCCTGAGCGAGGAGGCGTGGATGTCGGGCGTGCTCGGCATCGGCATCGCCCACCCGGCCCTGCCGCCGGAGGAAACGCGGCAGGCCTTCCTCGCGCACTACGACGCGTGCTCGGCCGCCCGGCTCGCCGGGCTGCGGCAGCAGCCGGACGTCTGGTACGACGAGACGATCCGCTTCTTCGACGTCGAGCGATCGCGGGCATGGGTGATGACGCGGCGCATCGCGCACTCGGCGCATCATCGCGGGCAACTGACGGCGTACCTGCGGTTGTTGGGCCGTTCGCTTTACTCGACCTACGGCCCGACGGCCGACACGGGCGGCCTGCCCAGGCACGGCGCGCGGGTGATCTACAAGTACGGGTCGATCGACGATCTGCTGCGCGGCGAAGCCGCGGGCGTCGAGGGCCCGCCGCTGCCGGGCCCCGGCTCGGCCGCGCCGACGGAGCGTCCACGGCCCGACGAGGCTTGACTCCAGCCCGCGCTCCCGAAACACTACCGGCCGACCTGCGCGCGCGCGATGCGGCGCGCCACGCGGCTCCACTATGGTGCTGACCTCGGCCGACTACCTGGTCATCGGCGCGTACCTCGTCGCCATCACGCTCTTCGGATCGTGGTTCGCCAGGTTCCAGAAGACGACGCGCGACTACTTCCTGATGGATCGGTCGGCGCCGTGGTGGGCGATCTGCTTCACGGTCGTCGCCACCGAGACGAGCACGCTCTCGTTCATCGGCGTGCCGGCGATGTCGTACGCCGGAAACTACGCGTTCCTCCAGCTCGCGCTCGGCTACGTGATCGGCCGCATCATCGTCGGCGTGCTCTTCATCCCCGCCTATTTTCGCGGCGAGCTGATGACGTCGTATCAGCTCCTGCAGCAGCGCTTCGGCCCTGGCGTCAAGACGGTCGCCTCCGGCATCTTCCTGCTGACACGGTCGCTGGCCGACGGCATCCGGCTCTTCGCGACGGCGCTCGTGATCGCCGTGGTGACGCAGGTGCCGGTCGGCTGGACGGTGGTGCTGCTCGGCACCGCGATGATCGTCTACACGGTGCGCGGCGGCGCGGCGGCCGTCATCTGGACGGACGTCGTCCAGATGTTCGTGTACCTGGCCGGCGCGTGGCTCGTGTTCGGCGCTCTGCTCGAGCGCGTGCCGGGCGGCTGGGCGGCGGTCGTCGCGAGCGGTGAGGCGGCAGGGAAGTTCGCGATGATCAATCTGTCCACCGACCCGCACGCGATCTACACGATCTGGGCCGGCGTCGTCGGCGGCGTCGCGCTCACGCTCGCCACGCACGGCACCGACCAGTTTCTCGTGCAGCGGCTGCTCGCCGCGCGGTCGGCTCGCGAGGCGCGCCTCGGCCTGGTGTTGAGCGGCGTGCTCGTGTTCGCGCAGTTCACGCTGTTCCTGACGATCGGCGTGATGCTCTACGCGTATTACCAGCAGGTTCCCGCGCCGGCGATCACGCGCGGCGACGAGATCCTGCCCGCGTTCATCGTGACGTCGCTCTCCGGCGGCGTCGCCGGCTTCATCGTCGCGGCCATCGTCGCGGCCGCGCTGTCGCCGTCGCTCAACGCGATGGCGGCGACGACGGTGAACGATTTCTACGTGCCGTTCGTTCGTCCGCTGGCGAGCGACACCGACCGGATGCGCGTCGCGCGGCGGGCGACGGTGTTCTGGGGCATCGTCCAGCTCGCGGTGGCGATCGGCTGCCGCTGGATGGATCGATCGGTGCTCGACGCAGGCCTCGCCGTGCTGTCGCTGTCGGCCGGGCCGGTCCTCGGCGCGTTCCTCGTCGGCGTGTTGACCAAAAGGGTCGGAAGCCGGGCGATGCTGGCGGGCATGCTCGTCGGAACCGCCGCGCTCGCGTGGCTCTGGGCCACGAACGGTGTGGCCTGGACGTGGTACGCGTTCGTCGGCGCCGGCATCACGGGCGGTTCGGCGCTCGTGCTCGACCGGCTCATCGGAAGGCGAGCACCTGTCGTCGCCCGCTGAACGATGAGGCTCGGGCATCGGGGTGCCAGCACGAATCGCCTCGCGAGCCGCAGCAGTTGACAGGCTATCGGCTCGGGCGGAGAATCGCGGCTGCATACCCCTTCAGCGAGTTTGCCGATGCGCCTGTCCAGCTCGATTGCTGCGTTCGTACTGCTCGTGTCGTGTGCGCTCGTGCCCGTGTTCGCCAGGCAGGGCGCGGGTGGTCAGGCCCCGAAGCCGAGTCCGAAAGACACGGAGGTCTGGTCGCCCGAGCCGCGGGTCGTGACACCAGGCGCCACGGACCATGTGCCGCCCTCGGATGCGATCGTGCTGTTCGACGGCACGAACCTGAACGAGTGGGTGGCGACGCGCGACAAGTCGCCGGCGAAATGGACCGTCGCCGACGGCGTGCTCACGGTCGACAAGTCGGCCGGGAACATCGAGACGAAGCGGACGTTCCGGAACTACCAGCTCCACATCGAGTGGCGCATTCCCGCGAGCATCACCGGCACGGACCAAGCGCGCGGCAACAGCGGCGTCTTCCTCGCGAGCACCGGGCCGGGCGACGCCGGCTACGAGCTGCAGGTGCTGGACTCGTATCAGAACAAGACGTACGTCAACGGCATGGCGGGCAGCCTCTACAAGCAGTACATCCCGCTCGTCAACGCGTCGCGCAAGCCCGGCGAATGGCAGTCGTACGACGTCGTCTGGACCGCGCCGACGTTCGGCGCGGACGGATCGGTGAAGACGCCGGCGTACGCGACCGTGTTCCACAACGGCGTGCTGATTCAGGATCACGCGCAGCTCAAGGGCGAGACGGTGTACATCGGGCCGCCCAGCTACAAAGCCTACGATCGCGCGCCGCTGAAGCTGCAGGCGCATGGCGATCCCAGCCCGGTGATCAGCTTCCGGAACATCTGGGCCCGCGAACTGCCCTGATCGGCGGGGCAAAGGAGCTCGACTCGTGACGCTGCGTTCGCTGCCCGTCCTTCTCTGTCTCGCGGCCGGTGCCGCGATGCCGGCCGCGCAGGCCCCGGCGCCAGCGCCCGCGCCGGCTCAGGCGCCGCCGTCTGGCGCCGGCCAACCGAGCATCGATCCCTACGCGAACAACCCGAACGCCGGCACGCTCACGTTTCCATTGGCGGCCCCGGCGGGTGCTGACAGCAAGGCGCTGACGAGCGCGCCGCCCGGTGCCGTCAACCAGGGGCCGTTCGATCCCGCGACCTGGAAGTACGGCCCGGCGTTCGCTCCGCCTGCCGGCGCGAAGATCTGGAACCCGGTCAAGCTGAAGATGATCCAGGGGCAGAAGGTCACGGGCGGCACGCTGTTCGCGTCGACCGATCAAGCGGTGTACTGCGCCATGGCCAATGCCGGCTATGACTTCATCTGGACCGAGATGCAGCACGGCCCGCGCGACTGGCAGCAGGCCGCCGACATGTGGCATGGATGCTCGCGCGCCAAGGCGGTGCCAGGCGTGCGCGTGGCCTACACGGACGAGCGCGAGATCCAGCACGCGCTCGATGCGGGCGCGCTCGTGCTCGTGGTGCCGACGGTCGATACCGTCGAGGAAGCGATCCAGGCGAGGAACTGGGCGTACTTTCCGCCGCTCGGCCGCCGCAGCAACGGCGGCGGCCAGGCGTTGGGTCCCGAGATGTGGGGCGGCGTGCCGGGCGGTTACCGCCAGACGATCAACGACAACCTCGTGCTGATTCTCATGATCGAGACGCTCGAGGGCCTCAAGAACGCCGACGCGATCGCCAAGGTGCCTGGCGTGACGGCGGTGTTCGCGGCGAGCACGGACCTGGGCAACTTCACGGGCTACGCGCAGCGGTCGCCCGACTACGAACGAGCGATCAACATCGTCCACGATGCCGCGATCAAGGCGGGGGTGCGGCTGTGCGGACCGCTCGCGTGGCGCGATCGGCCAGACTTCACCTGCTTCCAGGCCGCCAGCGAGCTGGCCGCCATTGCGCGTGGCGCGGCGGCCGAGCTGGGATCGCTCGCCAATACCCAGGGACAGCCGGAAGTCGGACCGTTTGCGCGTCCCGACGCAAACGGCCGATGAGCGGCGGCCGGATCGCGCGCAGGCGATCGTTCGAACGGGCGGCCGCCCAAGGCTCTGGCGTCGGGACCATCCGCCGCGAGACGGCCAACCAGGAGGATCTGGCGCGCGCGGTGCCGGCGGCGGATCTCGTCAACGTGCTCGAGTTCGAGGCGCAGGCGTGGCGCGCGCTCTCGACGGCCCTGTACGCCCGGATCGCGGGCGGCGATCGTCTCGCCTTCGATCGCATGACGCTGCGCCCGCGCGTCATGGTGCCGACAACGGATCTCGATTTGAGCGTGCCCCTGTTCGGCGACGTGCTCTACGCGCCGATCGTCGTCGCGCCCATCGCCGAGCAGCGACAGTTCCACCCTGACGGCGAGCGCGCCACGGTCGAGGGCGCCGCGCACGCGCACACGCCCGTCGTCGTCACGAGCCGCTCGAGCGTGCCGATCGAGACGCTGGCGGCGGCCGGGGCGCCCCTGTGGTTCCAGGTCTTCGCGACCGACGATGGCGCGCGCGCCAGAGCGCAACAGGCCGTGCGCGCGGGATGTCGGGTGGTGTGCGTCACGATCGGCACGACCTGGCCGGCGGGCGCGGCACGCGCCTCGGCGCTGGCGAGCACGCGCGACTGGGATCTGCTCGCCGGCGTGAAGCGCGACCTCGGCGTGCCGGTGATCGTCAAAGGCGTCATGACGCCGGATGCGGCTCGGATCGCGCTCCAACAGGACGTGCAAGGCATCGTCGTGTCGAACTACGGCGGATTGGCGGGACCGCCGCGTGACGCGCCCATCCAGGCGCTGAGCCGCGTGGTCGAGGCAGTCGGCGGGCGCGTGCCCGTGCTGCTCGACGGCAGCATCCGGCGCGGTACCGACGTGCTGAAGGCGCTCGCGCTCGGAGCGGCCGCCGTACTCGTGGGGCGCCCCATCATGTGGGCGCTCGCCGCCTATGGCGATGCTGGCGTCACGACGGTCCTCGAGCTGCTGCAGTTCGAGCTCGCGCGCTACATGTGCATGGCCGGGGCGCCCACCGTGAAGGCGCTCGAGCCGTCGATGGTCAGGATCCACAAGACATGACGGCGGACGATCGCTGGCTGCGCAGCCCAGAGCGCCGCGACGCGCTGCGCCGCCTGGCGGCGTACGTGGCGGCGTCGCCGCTCTTCGGCGTCGGCCTTGGCGCGCAGCTCGATCCGCGGCCGATCGCCGAGCATCGCCGCCTGCCCGGCCTCGACGAGCTGCAGACGGCGTTCGACTTCGAGCCGCTGATGTTCGCGAACGTGCCCCAGCAGGTGTACGACTACACCGCGCACGGCGACGGATCGGAGTTCACGCTCCAACGTAATCGCCGGGCGTTCGAGTGGGTGGACCTCGTGCCCCGTCCACCCGTCGATCCACCCAGGGTGGACTTCACGACCACGCTCTTCGGCACCACGCTGCCGTTCCCGCTCCTCGTCGCGCCCACGGCCTTTCAGGTCCCGGTGCACCCCGATGGGGAAGTCGGCATGCGGCGCGCCGCGGCCGCCGCGAACACGCTCTTCATCCTGAGTCAGAACTCGAGCGTGCCGGTCGAGAAGGTGGCTGCGGCCGTGCCCGGCGGGTTCTGGTGCCAGTTCTATCCGCAGCAGGACCGTGACATCGGCAAGGAATGGCTGGCGCGGTTCCAGGCCGCAGGCGCGACGGCGATCGTCGTCACGGTCGATCAGCAGGCGTCATGGTACGAGCGCACGCAGCGTGATCGCAATCTCGGCGGCAGCCCGCGGCCTGCGCCGCGGCCGGCTCCTTCCGGGGCGCCGCCGCGCGGCGCCGCCCGCTATCGTGTCAACCCGGTGCGGCTCTGGTACTCGTGGCCGTATCTCGAGGAGATCCGGCCGCTCATCGAGGTGCCGCTCGTCGTCAAAGGGATCATGAACGCAGACGACGCGAGGCTGGCGTTCGACCACGGGGCGGACGCGATCGTCGTGTCGAATCACGGCGGGCGATCGATGGACTACGGTCCGTCGGCGCTCGAAGTGCTGCCCGAGATCGTCAGCGCGGTAGGCCGGCGGGGACCGGTGCTGACCGACAGCGGCTATCGCCGCGGGGCCGACGTGCTCAAAGCGCTGGCGCTCGGCGCCGACGCCGTGCTGCTCGGGCGTGTCACGCGTTGGGGGCTTGGTGCCTTCGGCGCGGCGGGCGCCGAGCGCGTGCTGCGGCTCGTCCAGCGCGAGCTCACCGCCGCCGCCGCGCACGCCGGCTGCCGCACGCGCGCCGACATCGACTCCAAGCTCGTGCGAACGAGATTCCTGTAGCCTCCCGGAACCCTTCTAGCCTTTCGATTCGTGGCAGGAGTCGCACCGCGTCGGCGCGGCACGCTCGGCGTGACACTGCACGCAGGCGGCCATCGACGTGTCCTTCACTTTCTGCGTCACGGCCATGTCCTCGACGCTGCCGTGGCAGGTCTCGCACGTGATGTCGGCAGACACGCTGAGATGGCGGGCATGCTCGAAGTACACGAAGTCGGGCAGCCGGTAGACCCGCTTCCATGGCACCGGCTCCCGCCGCGCCTCGAACGCGGCCAGCTTCTGGATCTCGGCGCTGTCGGCCTTGACGGTCGCATGGCACGTCAAGCAGAGCGATGCGGCCGGGATGTTCGCCCGGCCGCCCGACGTCGCGCCGTCGTGACATCTCGTGCAGGCGAGCCCCAGCGCGACGTGCGTCCGGTGGCTGTAGGCGATCGGTTGCTCGGGCGGCGGGGGAGGGCGGAACTCGACGACGGGCGGACCCTGCGCCGCAACCGACGCCCACGCAACACCCGCCACCGCGGCCCACGAGCACATCAGCGACCGGCGAACTCGGCTCATCCGTTAGGGTTTCCCCTTTCCCCTTAGCCCTTCTCCCTCTTTTCCCCTTTACCTTTGCCCTCTGCCCTCTGCCCTCTGCCCTTTGCCCTTTGCCGTGGTCTCACCGTCCCGCCGCAGGCTTCTTGTAGTTGTTGAAGAAGACGAACGTGCCGCTCGCGCCCGAGACCGTGATGTCAGGCGTGCCGTCCTTGTTGAGGTCCGCCACGCTGATGTGCGAGCCGACGCCCGAACGGTTCGAGATCAACTCCGGCACGAACTCGGCTCCGCCCGGCGCTTTCGGGTTGCGTACCGTCTTGTAGACGTACAGCACCGGCATGCCCCAATTGTCCGGATCGGCGTACTGGAAGTGCGAGTGGTGCCGCTTGCCGACGATCATGTCCGGCAGCCCGTCCATGTTGACGTCGGCGAAGGTCGCCGCGTGCGGCTGCGTGAACCACACGTTGCCGGCGTTCTTGTCGAGCGCCGAGTCCATGATCGTGTGGCGGACGAACGTGATCTTCCCGCCGGCGTCGCGCTTCTGCTCGAACCACGCGATGCCGAAGCCGTGGCCTTCCAGCACGGTGACGACGTCGTTGAGCTTGTCGCCGTTGACGTCGTAGATGCCCATCTCCGCGCCGCCGGCGCCGCCTTGCGAGGCGCCCCACCGGCCGAACGGCTCCGGATGCCAGCTCCACAGCGTCTGCCCGCTGCCTTTCTTCGGCTGCTCCCACCAGCCGTAGGCCATCGTGTAGTCCATCAGGCCGTCGCCGTTGATGTCGCCGACGCCCATCCCGTGGCTGATGTTCACGCCCCACGGGCCGGGCTCGGAGATCGTCGTCACCTTCCACGGCCCGGTGGGGTTGGCGGGATCCGGCTTCGAGTAGCGCAGCGTGTTCTGGCCCGTGTGGATGATCTCGAGGTTGCCGTCGCCGTCGATGTCCTTGAGCAGCGTCTCCTCGTTGCCGATGACGCCGTCGGGCGGCTGCATCACGACGAACGAGTCCCACCGGCGGTTCTCGCCCTTCGGGTTGACGAAGAGCGTGCCGACGCCGTTGCCGGCGTTGCCGCTCATGTTGAGCACGTCGGGCCAGCCGTCGCCCGTCCAGTCGTGCGCGAGCTGCACCATCGCGGCGACCGGCCACTCGCTCGTCGGGTTGTAGGTGATCCCGGCGTAGAACTGCCGGCCGACGGAGAAGTCGGGGCCGTAGTACACGTAGGGACCGGCGACGACGTCTTGATGGCCGTCGCGGTTGAAGTCTGCGATCGCGGTCGAATACGAGTAGTAGAACTCGCTCAGCCGGCGCGCGCGGAAGTTGGCTGAGACCTTCTCGGCCTCGAAGGGGCGCGCGTTGAGATCCGCGTAGGCGACGTCCTTGAAGCTCGCCGGCGCCGTGCCGCCGACCCAGAGCGCGATCGGGCCGTACTTGCCCATGGCGTCCTCGGTCGCGCCGCCAGCGGCGCCGAGCGACCCGCCGTTGAAGCGCACCGTGATGTTGTTGAGCGCCATCGTCACGTCGACGTTGTTCGTCTGTCCGGCCTTGTATTCGCCGGCGGGCCGGCTCATCAGGTCGGGCAGCACGACGCCGGGCGGCATCTGTGGCGGGCCCGCCGGGCGGCCCTGGGCCGCCGCACCGGCCGGTGCCGGCGGTGCGCCGCCGGTCGCGCCGCGCTGCGTGATGGGCGCCGCCTGCGCGGTGCCGAGCTTGGTGCGGTTCGTGATCCTGCCCTGCGCGTCGATCGTCACCGCGTACGAGCCGAGGTCCCCGTCGCTGATCGACACGAACACGCCCTTCATGCCGCCGTCGGCCGTCTTCTCCGCGCGCACCAGCATCCCGGCCTTGCAGCCGCCGGCGCACGTCACGTTCGAGAAGATCGCGACGTCCTGATACGGGGTGCCGAGCACGAGGAACCCACCGTCGGCCGACTTCGGCGTGCCGACGATCTCGCCGTTCTGCGCTTTCCAGTCGGCCTGCCCAATCGGCGTCCAGCCGGCCAGCGTCGAGCCGCGGAAGACGACGTCCGGGCGGAACGTCGGGCCCGCCGCGTCGAGCGACACGAGGGCGCCGGTGAGCAACGCCGCGGCGCACGCGCCGGTCGTCAGCAATCGAGTGATTCTCATGACCTGAGTCCTCCGCCGCTCGCGACCCGAGCCTCGGCTGTCGCCGACACCCGCGACTCGGGGGAGCACGTCAACCCGACGATTCTACCGGAGCGCCGGGAAGGCGGATCGGCCGGCACCGGTATAATCCGCGCATGTCGACAGAAGCCTGGCTCTCCGGTCCGGTCGAAAGGATCCCGCCGATCCTCCAGCCGGCGGCCCACGCGCTGCTGCAGGCGCGAGACGATGTCGAGGCGTTGGCGGCCATGGTCCCGTTCGATCGCCTGTGGGCGACGAACGGCGCGGCATCGGCCGGGTTCCACCTGCTGCACATGGCCGGCGCGCTGGACCGGCTGTTCACCTATGCCCGCGGCGAGGCATTGAACGACGTGCAGCGCGCCGCGGCGAAGGCCGAGGCCGTGCCGCATCCCGAGCTCGACGGCGCGGCGCTCGCGCGGCTCGTTCACGACGCGGTCGATCGCGCGCTGGCGCAACTGCGCCAGACCGATCCGGCGACCGTCCTCGACGAGCGTCGCGTCGGGCGGCTGGGGCTGCCGTCCACGGTGATCGGCTGTCTCTTCCACGGGGCCGAGCACACGGCGCGCCACGCCGGCCAGTTCATCACGACCGTCAAGCTGCAGGGGGCCTGAGATGCTCTGGTGGCACTGGCTGCTGCTCGGCCTCGCGCTCATGGTGGGCGAGATCGCGACGCCTGGCGGTTTCTATCTCATCTTCTTCGGCATCGCGGCGGTGGTCATCGGGCTGCTGGCCGGCCTTGGGACGGCGGGCCCGCTCTGGCTGCAGATCTTCGGGTTCTCGCTGCTGTCGGTCCTGCTCCTCGTGCTGTTTCGGAAGCGGCTGCTCGGCACGCTCCAGCCCGACTCGAAGGGCCGGCCGATCGATCAACTGGTCGGCGAGGTCGGCGTCGCGGAGGAGTACCTCGCGCCTGGCCAGGTCGGACGGGTCGAGCTGCGCGGGGCGGCGTGGTCGGCCCGCAACCTCGGCGTGATCGCGCTGACGCGCGGGACTCGCGTACGGGTCATCGCGGTGGATGGCCTGATGCTGCACGTGGAGCCTGAAGGAGCCCAGATATGACCGGAACGCTGATCGCCCTGGTCGCGCTCGCGCTGTTCGTGCTGATCGTCATCGTCCGCACGGCGGTCGTCGTGCCGCAGCAGAGCGCCTTCGTCGTCGAGCGCCTGGGCCGGTACTCGAAGACGCTGTCGGCCGGATTCCACATCCTCGTGCCGTTCGTCGACACGATTCGCTACCGGCATTCCTTGAAGGAAGCGGCGTTCGACATCCCCGCGCAGGTGTGCATCACGCGCGACAACGTGCAGGTCGGCGTCGACGGCATCCTCTACATGAAGGTGCTGAACCCCGAGCGGGCGTCGTACGGCATCGCGGACTACGGGTTCGCGATCTCGCAGCTCGCGCAGACGACGCTGCGCAGCGAGATCGGCAAGATCGATCTGGACAAGACGTTCGAGGAGCGCAACAACATCAACGCCGCGGTGGTCACCGAGCTGGACAAGGCGTCCGAACCGTGGGGCGTCAAGGTGCTGCGGTACGAGATCAAGAACATCACGCCGCCGCAGGACGTGCTGGCCGCGATGGAGAAGCAGATGCGGGCCGAGCGCGAGAAGCGCGCGGTGATCTTGACGTCGGAAGGACAGCGCGACGCGGTCATCAACACGGCCGAAGGCGACAAGCAGCAGGTCATCAAGTCCTCGGAGGCGCGCCGCCAGCAGCAGATCAACGAGGCCGAGGGCCAGGCGAACGCCATCCTGGCCGTGGCGAACGCCACGGCCGAGGGCATCCGGCTCGTCGCCGACGCCATCCGGCTGCCAGGCGGCCTTGAGGCCACGCAGTTGCGCGTGGCCGAACAGTACGTGCAGCAGTTCGGCAATCTCGCCCAGGAGAGCAACACGGTGGTCGTGCCGGCCAACGTCGCCGACGTGGCGTCGATGATCACGCTGGCCATGCGGGTGTTCCAGAACCAGGGCAAACCGGCGTCGTAGAATCAGGACGTGCGTTTCCGCCGGTCGTCCTCCGTCATTCTGGCCGTCCTGGCACTCGGCGCCACCGCGCTCGCCGCCTCCTGCGGCGGCTCCAGTCCCTCGCCTCCCGACGCGCTGACGACGCAGGGGCCGGTGGCGCAAGGCAGCGTCCCGTCGGACAAGACGATCGTGATCGCCTTCCTCGGCGATTCCTTGACCGCCGGCTTTGGGCTGCCTGCGCAGGAGGCGTACCCGGCGCGAATCCAGGAGATGTTCGCGGCCGAGGGATACGGCGAGGTCGAGGTCTTGAACGGCGGGATCAGCGGCGACACCACGGCCGGCGGGCTGCGCCGTGCCGAACAGTTGTTGACCCCTGCCACCCATGTGCTCGTCGTCGCGCTCGGCGGCAACGACGCCCTGCGCGGCCTGACGGTGGCCCAGACGCACGACAACCTTGCGGCGATCATCGACCGGGCGCAGGCGAGCGGCGTCGCCGTGCTGCTGGCCGGCATGCTCGCGCCGACCAATCTCGGCGAGGACTACCAGGCCGGGTTCCGGGGCGTGTTCAGCCGCCTGCGACGCGAGTATCCGTCCATTGCCTTCGTGCCGTTCCTGCTGGAGGGCGTCATCGGCCATGCGGAGCTCGTGCAGGCCGACGGTGTACACCCGACGGCCGAGGGCGCGCGCGTGATCGCCGCGCTCTTGTATCCGCGCCTGCGCGACATCATCGATCAACTGCCGCCGTCCGCCCGGTAGCGCGCGGCCGAGCCGCCGTCGCCGAGGCGCCCTTCCAGGTTCACGCATGATTGAGCTCGTCGACGTGTCCAGAACGGTCAGCAGCGGAGCGGGACCGCTCACGATCCTGCATCCGACGACGCTGACGATCGCGCGAGGGCGAACCGTGGCCATCACCGGCGCATCCGGCAGCGGCAAGTCGACGATGCTGGGTCTCATGGCGGGCCTCGATGCGCCCACGACCGGCCGGGTGCGCGTGGACGGTGTCGACATCACGGCGCTCGGCGAGGAGGCGCTCGCGCGCGTCCGCGGCGAGAAGATCGGCATCGTCTTCCAGTTCTTCCACCTGCTGCCGGCGCTCACGGCGGTCGAGAACGTGCTCGTGCCCATGGAGATCGCGGGCGTGGCCGGCGCGCGCGAGCGCGCGCGCCAGCTCATCGAGGACGTCGGGCTGACCGGCCGGGCTCACCACTATCCATCGCAGTTGTCCGGCGGCGAGCAGCAGCGGGTGGCGATCGCCCGTGCGCTCGCGAACGATCCGGCGGTGCTGCTCGCCGACGAGCCGACCGGCAACCTGGACAGCGTGACGGGCCGGCACGTGATCGACCTGCTCGTCGGCATCAATCGCCGGCGAGGCTGCACGCTCGTGCTCGTGACGCACGATCCCGACCTCGCGGCGCTGGCCGACGAGACGATCGCGCTCAGGGATGGACGCGTCGTCGAGCATCGGATCCTGAAGGCCGAGGCTTCCACGCGATGACGTTCGTCCTGCGCATGTGGTGGCGCGAAGTCCGGTCGTCCTGGTCGCGGCTGGCGTTCTTCTTCATCTGCGTCGGCATCGGCGTCGCGGCGATCGTCGTCCTGCGGAGCGTCGTCCAGCAGGTCAGGGTGTCGCTCACGTCGGAGGCACGGAGCCTGCTCGGTGCGGACCTCGTGCTCCAGTCGCCGCGTCCAATGACCGGCCCGATCGGCGCGCAAATCGACGCGGCGCTGGCGGCGGCTCCGGCCGTTCGCGCCACGACGAGCGTCGTCGACACGCAGACAATGGCATCGCCGGGCGAGGGGCAGGGAAACGATCAGGTCAAGCTCGTGGAGGTGCGCGGCGTCGAGGCGGCGTACCCGTTCTACGGATCGATCGAGCTCGACGGCGGCCGACCGTACTCGCACGCGCTCCTGAAAGATCATGGGGCGCTGGTGCAGCCGGAGTTGCTCGCGGCGCTCGGGGTCGCCGTCGGCGATGAGATCCGCATGGCGGGACAGCGGTTCACGATCCGCGGGACGATCGCGCGCGAACGCGCGCAGCGCAACGGCATCGCGTTCGGCCCGCGCGTGTTCGTCGATCTCGCCGACCTCGAGGCCACGTCGCTCCTTGGCTTCGGCAGCCGGGCCACCTACCAGCGGCTGGCGAAGATCGAGGACGAAGCGGCGCTGGCGCCGCTCACGGCCGAGCTCCGGACGGCTCTGCGGCAGGAAGCCGTCGGCGTGCGCAATTGGCGGACGCTCGAGGATCGCATCGGCGAGAACCTCGACGTGGCCGAGAACTACCTGAGCCTCGTCGGCTTCGCGATGGTCGTGCTCGGCGGCATCGGCGTCTGGAGCGTGACGCGCGTCATCGTCCAGCAGAAGATGCCGAGCGTGGCGATCCTCAAGTGCATCGGCGCGACCTCGGGCCGGGTGTTGAGCATCTACGTGCTGCAGGTGCTCACGCTCGCGGCGGCGGGCGGCGGCATCGGGCTCGCGCTGGCGGCCGCGGCGCTCGCGTTCGTCCCTGCGGAAGCGCTCGCGTCCTTCGGCGTCGCGGGCGTGTCGGTGACGCCATCGGCCGCGGTGCAGGGCGTCGCCGTCGGCCTCCTCGTGTCGCTCCTGTTCGCGCTCGTGCCGCTGCTCGAGATCAGAGAGGTCAAGCCGCTGTTGCTGCTGCGTGCCGGCACGGCGGCCGTGACCAAGCGGCGCGACTGGCGGACGGTCGGCGCGGCGTTCGGCGTGGGCCTGTTGCTCGTGCTCGTCGCGATGTGGCAAGCCCACTCCGTTCGCGCGGGGCTGTTCGTCGCGGGAGGATTGGCCGCGGTCGCGTGCGTGCTCGACGTCGCGAGCCGGCTGCTCATTCGAGCCGCCAGGCGTCTGTCCAGCCGCGGAGGTTTCGCGCTGCGCCACGCCGTGATCAGCCTGGGGCGGCCCGGCAACCAGACCCGGGCGATTCTCATGGTGGTCGGGCTCGGCTGCTTCTTCGTGCTGGGCATCCGTGCGCTGCAGGGCAACCTGCTCGCTCATCTGTCCGACCAGGTGGGACCGAACTCCCCGGACTTCGTCGTGATCGACGTGCAGGCCGATCAGGTCGCCAGCCTTCGCGAGGTGGTCCGCCCGTTTCTCCGGTCACCCGCGCGGATCGCGCCGCTCATGCGAGGGCGCGTGGTCGCCGTCGAGGGTCGGGAGGCGCAGCTCAGGGACCGCGATGCGGTGCGGGAAGTGCGCGGCCTGTCGCGCGAGTTCGGCATGACGTTCCGCAGCGAGCTCGAGCCGAACGAACGCCTGCTCGCCGGGACGTTCTGGCCCGGCCCGCTCGGGCCAGATGAGAGCGCCGCCGGCGCCGACACGGAGGTGTCGGTCGAGCGCGAGATCGCCAGGGACGCGCACCTGACGGTCGGCGACGTCATCACGTTCGACGTGGCGGGACAGCGGCTGACGGCCCGCGTCGGCAGCGTGCGCGCGGTGGCGTGGGAGAACTCCCAGAACGGCGGGTTCGTCTTCGTGCTCCGGCCCGCGCCGGCGGTCGAGCGCCTGGCGCACAACTACGTGGGGTTCCTGCAGGCCGTCGACGACCCAGCGGCCAGGGGCCGCCTGCAGCGCGACGTCGTCAAGAGCCACCCGAACGTCTCGCTGATCAACGTCCGAGACATCCTGGACTCGGTGCGAGACGTGCTGGCGAACGTCACCTTCGGCGTGACGGTCGTCGGCGCCGTCACGCTCGCCTCGGGAGCGCTGATTCTCGCCGGCGCCATCGTCATGACGCGGTTCCAGCGCCAGTACGACGCGGCGATCTACCGCACGCTCGGCGCGAGCACCCGCCTGATGACCACGATGCTCGCGATCGAGTACGCGATGCTGGGCGCCTTGGCCGGCCTGCTCGGGGCGATCGGCGCGCTCGCGCTTTCCTGGGGCCTGGCCGTGTACCTCTTCGACATCGAGTGGCGCCCGGACGCCGCGCTGCTCGGCGCCGGCGTGTTCGCCGCGGCGGCCGTCGTGTGCCTCGTCGGCGTGGCGGCCAGCCTCGACGTGCTGGTCAAGAAGCCTCTCGCGACGCTCCGGAGCTGAGGCGCCCCCGCGTCGCACCGCGGGCGTATTTGATAAGATGACTCAGTTGTGCCGGGAGCTTTTCCCGGACCGTGCCCATGCCAGAGAAGCAGCTCGACGCCGCATTCCTCGCCACCCTGAAAGAGGCCCTGATCCAGAAGCGGGGCGAGATCCTCGCCGCATCGACGGGCACGCGGCCGCTGCCCGCCTCCATGGACGTGAACAGCCGGCAGGGGGACCTCGCCGATCAGGCCAGCGGCAACAACGAAGTCCACATCCAACTGAAGCTGAAGCAGACCGACGCGAAGATCCTGCAGGCCATCGAAGAGGCGCTCTACCGGATGGAGAAGGGCACTTACGGCATCTGCCGCGACTGCGGCGAGCCGATCGCGCCGGCTCGCCTCGAGGCCATCCCCTGGACGCGGGTGTGCATCACCTGCAAACAGAAGCAGAACGCGTGAGCGCCGACGTCCTTCTCTCGATCCTCCGCGAGTTCCACCGCGAGAAGCTGGCGCTGCGCCAGCGCCACGTGGCCGTGGCGCGTCTCGTCAGCGACTACGACTTCAACAACACCTACCAGTACGTGATCGGCCGCGAGGACGCGCATCTGGCATGGCTCGAGGCGGCCATCGCCGAGCTCGGCGGCACGCCAGAAGCCGTGGGCGAGCCAAGCGTCACGGCGGAGGGCCGAAAGCCGGACTTCATGCCGCTCGTGGCAGAGGACGCCAGGGAGACGGCGGCGTTCGTGGCCCGCTGGCGCCCGCGTCTCTCGGACGTTGCGAACGCGCGCCACCGCAACATGATGCAGGTCGTCCTCGGCGAGACGCTCGAGCAGAAGCGCTTCTTCGACCTGATGGTGGCCGGCCGCGAGGACCTGCTGGGGCGGCGCGCCAACGGCCCCGGCTCGCCAGGCACCGGCGACGGCGTCCTGCCGGTGCGCTGGTTGGGGCAGTGACCGGCAGTTTCGAGTGGTGAGCCGTGAGTCATGAGTGGGCCACGTGGCACCGACTCACGACTCATGATCGACCAGTCGGAACGACATCCAGGCAATCCAGCACCACATCCAGAGAAGTCGGCCCTGCGTAGCGCGAAGGTCACGGCGTGGATCGCCCTCGGGTCCAACGTGGGCGACCGGCGCGGGCACCTGGAGTGGGCGATCGACGCCCTCCAGACGATGCTCGACAATCTCCGCACCTCGTCCATCCGCGAAACGGCACCCGTGGGCGTGCCGGACCCGCAGCCCGACTACCTCAACGCCGTCGTCGCCGGCGAGACCACGCTCCCGGTTTTCGAGCTGCACCGTCGGCTGCAGGGCCTGGAGCGGCAGCGGGGCAGGCAGCGCCGTTCGTATCGCGGAGCCAGAACGCTCGATCTCGATCTGCTCTTCTACGGAGACGAGCGGATCGACACGCCAGACCTCGTCGTTCCGCACCCGCGGCTGCGCGAGCGCCGGTTCGTCCTCGAACCGATGGCCGAGCTCGATCCGGCCTGGGTGGATCCCGTGACGGGCCGGACAGTCTCGGTGCTGCTCGACGACCTCGCCGTACAGAGGAACGGCGCGTGAGCCGAAACGACCCACGCGCCGTGGAGGACCCGAAAGCGGCCGGTGCTAGGACGCTTTCTTGTACGTCTGCTTGACCGACATGCCCGGGCCACCATCGCGGCCGGGCGCCGACGTCTCGATCACGAGGTTGCCGCCGTCGAGCGACAGCGTCCGCTTCTGTTCGCCGAACTGCGTCGTCGTCGTGATGGTCAGCGTGCTGCCGGTCCAGGCGGCCTTGGACACCTGTTCCGTCTGGCCGCCGCGGCCCATCATCATGTTCTTGCTCTCGCTGCCGTCCAGTTTGTAGACGAGCTTCACGGGCGCCGGATTCTGGCCACCGCCCACGTATTCGAGCGTGAGCGCGCCGGCGTCCTGGGTGATGGTCAGTTCCTGGCCGAGCCCGCCGCGTCCGCCGCGCCCGCCACCGCCGCCGCCCGCGGCGTCCGCCGACGGCTGCATGACCCACTTGCCCGCGAAGTTCGTCTGCGCCGAGACCGCGATGGTCATCAAGACCATCGCCGTGGCGCCGAGTAGTGCTGTAACACGTCGCATATGAGCTCCCTTACCATGACAAACCGGCGGGCGAATGCCCCCGGCCAACTCGTTCGCGCCCGGCTACTCGAACCGGAGCGCCTCGATCGGATCGAGGCCTGCCGCCTTCCTGGCAGGGTAGAAGCCGAAGAAGATGCCGACGGCGGCCGAGAATCCCACGGCGATGACGACGGCGTTGATCGGCACGGACGCCGCCATGCCCTGGTAGATGCGGAGCAGCTCGGAGACCAGGTAGCCGAGCGCGATGCCGCAGGTACCTCCCACGATGCTGATCACGATTGCCTCGATCAGGAACTGCAGCAGCACGTCGAAGCCACGCGCGCCGATGGCGAGCCGGAGCCCGATCTCGCGCGTGCGCTCGGTGACCGACACCAGCATGATGTTCATGATGCCGATGCCGCCGACGACGAGCGACACGCCGGCGATGCCGGCGAGCAGGTTGGTCATGGTGCTCGCGGTCTGCGTGCGGAGCGCGACGATGTCCTCGAGCGTCTGCACGGTGAAGTCGTCCTCGCCGGCCGCCGTGCCATGCGCGGTACGGAGCGCGGCGGTCACGGCCGCGGCCGTCGTGTCCACGAGGTCGGCCGCGGCGGCCGAGACGTAGATGCGCTGGATGTTCTGGAATCCCGTGAGCTTCTTCATCACGGTGGTGTAGGGGACGAACACCTGGTCGTCCATGTTGATGCCGCCCTGGCCGGCGCCCTTGGACGACATCACCCCCAGCACCCGGAAGACCTGGTTGCGGACGCGGATCTGCAGATCGGTCGGATCGACGTTCTCGCCGAAGAGCGTGTTGGCGACGTTCGAGCCGAGCACGACGACCTTCGCGGCGGCGTGGACGTCTTCATCGGTGAAGAACGTCCCGTACTTGACGGGCCACGAGCGGATGGCCGGCAGATCCACGTTCGTGCCCTCGACGCTCGTGTTCCAGTTCTGGTTGCCGTAGATCACCTGGAGCCGGGTGCTGACGCTCTCGGCCACGTACTGCACTTCGGGCAGGTCGCGCAGCAGTTGCGCGTCCTCGGGCATCAGGCGGCTGGCCGTGCCGACGCCGCCGCGCACACCGCCCTGGTTGAAGCTGCCCGCCAGCACGGTGATCAGGTTCGTGCCGGCGGTCTTGACCTGTTCCTCGATCATGTTCGACGCGCCGGTGCCGAGCGCGACCATCGCGATGACGGCGGCGACGCCGATGATCATGCCGAGCATCGTGAGGGCCGTCCGCAGCTTGTTGCGGGCGAGCGCCTTCAGGGCAATCCGGATGGTCATGAAGATCGACATGGGCTCTCTCTCGCGCCTCAGTGGGCGGCGGTTGCGGCCGGCTCGGGCGGCGGCGGAATCAGATCGGGCTCGGGCGGCGGCAGGGCTTCCAGCTCGTCCTGGGCATTGCGCCGGTGGAGCACGGGGTGATCGGCGACGACGCGGCCGTCGCGGAAGCGGATGAGCCGCGTCGCGTACTCGGCGATGTCCATCTCGTGCGTGATGAGCAGCACCGTGATGCCGCGCTCCTTGTTGAGCTTCTGGAAGATGCCCATCACCTCGATGCTGGTCCGCGTGTCGAGGTTGCCGGTGGGCTCGTCGGCCAACAGCATCGACGGCTCGGTGATGAGCGCGCGCGCGATCGCGACGCGCTGCTGCTGGCCGCCCGACAACTGGTTGGGCGTGTGATGGTGCCGCTGGCCGAGGCCCACGGCGTCGAGGGCTTCGATCGCGCGCCGGTGCCGTTCGGACGCCTTGAGCTGATCCTTCGTGCGATAGAGCAGGGGCAGCTCGACGTTGTCGAGCGCGGAGGTGCGCGAGAGCAGGTTGAAGCCCTGGAACACGAAGCCGATCTTCTGGTTCCGCACGGCGGCCAGATCGTCCTTCGACAGGCGTGAGACGTCGCGCCCGTCGAGCTCGTACGAGCCGCTCGTCGGCCGGTCGAGGCACCCGGCGATGTGCATGAACGTGGACTTGCCGGAGCCGGACGGACCCGTCACGGCCACGAACTCCCCGGTGTTGATCTCGAGCGACACGCCGCGCAGCGCGCGGACCTCGTGGTCGCCCATCTTGTAGACCTTCGTCAGGTCACGGACGCGAATGACGGGCACTGACATGCGTGATTCTTCCAACAGGTCGCCGACGCCGCCGCGCGGTTAGTCGCCGCCGCGGCCGCCGCCGCCGCGATTGCCGCCGCCACCGCCACCAGGCGTGCCGCCGCCGGGCATGCCGCCAGGACCGAAGCCGGGCTGCATGCCGCCGAATCCGCCGCGGCCCTGGTTGCCGAAGATGTTGTTCTGCTGGTTCCGCTGGGCCTGGCTGATCGGGACGATCACGTTCGTCACGACCTGCTGGCCCGGCTTGAGATCGCCGCTGACGAGCTGGCTGAACTGGCCGTCGGTCAACGCCGTCGTGACGCGGATCTCGGTGAGCTTCTTGCCGGCTTCATCCCAGGTCCACACCGAGCCCGGCGTGATCCGCTGCGGCGTCGGCTGGAAGAGCTCGTCGATCTTGCTCGCGCCCTCGAGCGGCGGAAGATCGGCGCCCGAACGGCTGAGGCTCCGGCCCTGGGGCGCCGCGGCCGCGACGTTCTGCGCGTTGCCGCCACGCCGGCCCTGGAAGCCACCGGCGTTGGCGCCGCCGCGGCCGCCCTGGCCGTTGCCGCCGCGGCCGCCACCGAACTGCTCGCGCAGACGCTGCCGTTCCTCAGGCGAGAGGTTCGCGAACTGGCCGCGCCCGAAGCCCTGACCTTCGCCCGCGCCGAAGCCGCCGCGGCCGCCGGCAGAATTCGCTCGGCCCTCGCCGCCCTGCGCCGGCGCCTGCCGCTGTTCGCGGCCCTGGGCTTGCGGATCGCCGGCCGCTGCCTGCCCGCGCGTGCCGGCCCGATTGGCCGCCATCTGCTGCCGCTGGCCGCCCTGGGCGGGCGAGGCGTTCGTCTCGGGGGCGCCGTTCACCGCGCCGCCCTCACGTCCGCCGCGGCCGCGTCCACCCGCCGTGGGCGGCGGCGGCGTCAGGCCGAGCGCCGTGTAGATGTCGTTCGTCGGCCGGAACCTGAGCGCCTGGTTCGGCACGCGCACCACGTTCTCGGCCGCGGCGATACGGATCCGCACGGTCGCGGTCATGCTCGGCCGCAGCTTGAGATCCGGATTCGGCGCGTCGATCCACACCGGGTAGGTCACGACGTTGTTCTGCGTGAAGGCGTTCAGCCGCACCGCGCTGACCGTGCCCTGGAACGTCTGCCCGGCGTAGGAGTCCACCGTGAAGGCCACCGGCATGCCGGGCTGCACCTTGCCGATGTCTGCTTCGTCGACCTGCGCCGACAACCGCAGCGCCCGCAGATCGGTCGCGATGTCGAAGAACGGCGTGATGTTCATGCTCGACTGCACGGTCTGGCCGATGTCGACGCGGCGGTTGACGACGACGCCGTCGATCGGCGCCTTCACTTCCGTGTAGGACACGTTCAGCTTGGCCTGGGAGAGGTTCGCCCGCGCCTGCACGAGCTGCTTGTCCGCCGACGCGATCTGCGCCTGCCGCGTCTTCACCGTGAGCTCCGCCTGCTCGAGCTGCGTCTGGTTCGCCAGGCCCTTCTCGAACAGCTCCTTGGTGCGCGCGAGGTTGCGCTGCGCGTCCTCGAGCTGCACCCGCTGGCTGGCGATCTCGGTCTCCTGCCGCTCGATGTTGGCGGTCTGGATGTCGACCTGCGTCTGCAGCAACGAGGGGTCGAGGCGGGCGATGGTCTCACCGGCGCGGACGATCGAGTTGAAGTCCGCGCCGAGCCACTGAATCGTGCCCGACACCTGCGGCCCGACCTGCACGGTCCGCCACGCTTCGAGCGTACCGGTCGCCTGGACCTGCTCGATGATCGTGCCCTGCGTGATGGTCGCCTGGACGACCTGGGGTTTCTCCTCGGTCTTGCCGTAGGTGTAGTAGTAGTAGGCGCCGCCCCCAGCGGCCGCCAACAGCACGAGACCCGCGATCAGCTTCTTCATATAGGTGACTAGGCCTGCTCGGGAGTCGAGTGCGCCTCGTGACGCCCGCCCCGGAACCCTTCCTCGAACAACGTGTAGACCGCCGGCACGAGCACCAGCGTCACGAGCGTGGACGCCAGGAGGCCGCCGATGACGACGCGCGCGAGCGGCACCTGCAGCTCGGCGCCCTCGCCGATGCCGAGCGCCATGGGCACGAGCCCGAGCATGGTGGCGATCGACGTCATCAGAATCGGCCGCAGCCGCGTGCGGCCCGACAGCTCGACCGCTTCCCGCAGCGGCAGCTTGTCACGCCGGCGCAGCACGTTCGTGTAGTCCACGAGCAGGATCGCGTTGCTCACGACGATACCGGCCAGCATGATCACTCCGATATACGCCTGCAGGCTGAACGCCGTTGACGTCAGCTTCAACGCGAGCACGACGCCGATCGCCGCGACCGGCACCGAGAACATGACGATGAACGGATCGCGCAGCGACTCGTACTGCGACGCCATGACGGCGTAGACCAGCAGCACGCCGAGGATCAGCAGCACCTGCAACTGCTGGAACGCCTGCGCCTGCTGCTCGACTTCGGCGCCGAAGCCGACCGTGAAGCCCTGCGGCACGTCGAGCTGCGGCAGGCGCGACTGGACGTCGCGAACCACGTCGCCGAGCGTCGCGTCGGCGTCGAGCTCCGCGTTCACGCGCGTGATGCGCTGCTGGTTCTTCCGCTGAATCTGCGTCGGGCCCGACTGCGGGTTGAGATCGAGCACCGTGCGCGCCGGGAGCACCTGGCCCTGCGGCGTGCTGATCAGCACGCCGTTGACCGACTCGGAGCGCTCGCGATCCTCTTCGCGCAGCCGGACGATGATCGGGTACTCCTGGCCGCGCTCGCGGAACAGGGCTGCCTGCGTGCCGCTGATGTTCGTGCGGATCGTGTTGGCCACGCCCGAGACCGAGAGGCCGAGCAGCGCGGCTTTCGGCCGATCGACGCGGATGGCCAGCTCCGGCCGGCCCTCTTCGCGGCCGAGCTGCGGGTTCGCGATGCCCGGCACCTCCCGCACCACCGCGAGCACGTCGTCGGCGATCCGCTTGGCCTGATCGAGGTCGTTGCCGCGGATCTCGACGGCCAGGCGGCTGTCGCCCCCGCCGCCGCTCAGCAGCCGCGTGAGCTGCTGGTTGCCGCCCGAGGCGCGCGTCGAAATCTGCACGCCCGGCAGGCCGGTGAGCACGCGCCGCAGGTCGGTGGCGATCTGGTCGCTCGTGCGCTGCCGATCGGTGCGCGGCGTGAGCTGAATCGTGACGCTGGCCGTGGAGTTGCCGCCGCCGCCGGGGCCGAAGCCGCCGCCGCCCGCGTTGCTCATGATCGTCGTGGCTTCCGACACGTTCGCGCGGACGATCTCCTCCATCTGCAGCGCGATGGCCTCGCTGCGCTCGATGCGCGTGCCGGGCGGCAGGCGGGCCGTGACCTGCACCTCGCCCTCGTCGGTCTGCGGGAGCATCTCGCTCGGAATCGTCGGCAGGATCAGGAAGGCCAGCAGCGTCAGGCCGGCCGACGCGCCGATGACCGTGGGCCGGTGCTGCAGCGCGGTGTGGATGATCGCGCGGTACTTGTCGTCCATCCGCTCGAGCAGCCGCTCGGTGGCGGTGAAGAGCTTGCCGGTCATCCCCCGGCGCTCGTGCGCTTCGACGGGCAGCGACAGCAGCCGTGAGCAGAGCACCGGCACGATCGTCACCGCGACGAACAGCGACATCGCGAGCGAGAACATGACCACGACCGACAACTGCACGAACAGCACGCTCGAGACGCCGGTCAGGAAGAGCAGCGGCACGAACACCGCGATGTGCGTGAGGATCGACGCGAGGATCGCGGACCAGACCTCCTCGCTGCCGTCGATCGACGCCTGCATCCGGGACTTGCCCTTCTCCATGTGGCGGAACGTGTTCTCCAGCACGACGATGGAGGCGTCGACGATCATGCCGACGCCGAGCGCCAGGCCGCCGAACGTCATCGTGTTCAGCGTGAAGCCCGCGAAGTAGAGCAGCGCGAACGTCCCGATGACGGAAATCGGAATCGAGAGGCAGACGATGAACGTCGCCCGCAGGTTCCGCAGGAACAGGAAGATGATGCCGACGACGAGGAACGAGCCGATGTACACGTGCTCGCGCACCGAGGCGATCGACCGCTCGATGAACTTCGACTGGTCGTTGATGACCGACAGGCGCACCTTCGGCACCTCGCGGTTCGTGCGCTCGATCTCGTTGCGGACGGCGGCGGCGATCGCGACCGTGTTCTTGCCCGACTGCTTCGTGATCTGCATGCGGACGCCCGGCTTGCCGTTGATGCGCTGGAACGACCGGACGTCCTCCGTCGTGTCGCGCACGTCGGCGATGTCGCGCAGGTAGACCGGCACGCTGTTCTTGGTCAGCACGACGAGGTCGCGAATCTGGTCGAGGTTCTGGAACTGCCCCTGGCTGCGCAGCAGGTAGGTCGTGTCGCCTTCGTCGACCTCGCCGAGCGGGATGTTCTGGTTCTCGGTCCGGATGGCCTGCACGACGCGGTCGACCGACAGATCGAGCGCCGTGATCTTCTCCTTCGACAGCTCGACGTGAATCTGCCGGCGGAGCCCGCCCATGACGGTGACGGCCGCCACGCCCTCGACGCGCTCGAACCGGGGCACGAGCTCGTACTCGGCGATCTCACGCAGGGTGACGCGATCGAAGTCGCCCTCGACGCCAAGGCTGATGATCGGCTGCGACGAGGAGTCGAACTTGAAGATCGACGGCGGATCGGCATCCTCGGGCAGCCGGCCGCGCACGCGGTCGATGCGGGTGCGCACCTCGTCGGCCGCCTCGCTGAG
Source organism: Acidobacteriota bacterium (assembly GCA_020853395.1). Classification (NCBI taxonomy): domain Bacteria; kingdom Pseudomonadati; phylum Acidobacteriota; species Acidobacteriota bacterium. Next base: position 382,804 of record JADYYY010000002.1, on the reverse strand, counting down.
GTTCGTCCCCCAGGCGAAGTTCAACTGCACGTTGGCGCTGCCCTCGTTGGCGCTCGAGTTGATCTGCTCGAGGCCCGGCACCGCCGCGAGGCTCTGCTCGAGCGGCCGGACGATCAGCTCTTCGATCTCGGCCGGGCCGACGCCGGAGTACTGCACGCGGACCGTGACGCTCGGGTAGCTCACGTCGGGCATGAGGTCCACTGGCAGACGCCAGAGGGAGAGCAGGCCCAGCAGCACGATGACCGCCGAGATCATGAACATCGTGACGGGACGTTCGATGGCGACTCGAGGAATGCTCATACCGGTGAACTCCTTGGACTCACGCTCCGCGCGGCGGGCAGGCGCCGCGCCGCCACTCTACTGTGCGTTCGCGCCGGCGTCGCCGCGGCGGCCGCTGCCGCGACCGCCGCGGCGGCTGCCGTCGGCGCCCGACGTGCCGGTGGGCTGAACGTCGCCGGCCGTGGCCGCAGGCGGCGCGGCCGCCGCGCCGTTCTCGGCGCCGCCCGCGCGGCCGTTCCGGCCCCCGCGGCCCCGACCCTCGTTGCCGATCAGGGTGATTCGATCGCCGTTGCGCAATGCGAGCGCCCCCGCGGTGATGATCCGCGTGCCGTCGCCCAACCCTTCGAGGATCTCCACCCGCTCGCCGTCCGACAGGCCGGACGTGACCGGCTGGAACTTGGCGACGTTGCCCTCGCCGATCAGGAACACGCCGCGCCGGCCGTCGATGTCGACGACCGCGTTGCGCGGCACGGTCAGCGCATCCTGCTTGTGGTCGGCGACGAGCCGCACCCGCGCGTACATGCCCGGCCGGAGCCGGAAGCCCGGGTTGGGAATCTCGATCTCCATCGTGGCCGTGCGCGTGGCGGGGTCGAACACCGGCGCCACCCGGGACACGCGTCCCGTGAACTGCTCGCCGGGGAAGGCGTCCACTTCGACGACGGCCTGCGCGCCCTGCAGCACGCGCTTGAAATCCTTCTCCACGAGATTCGCGATCAGCCGCACGGTGCCGATGTCCACGAGCGAGACGACGACCGTGTTGATGCCGGCGAAGGCGCCGGGATCGAGATTGCGGCGGCTGATGGCGCCGTCCATCGGCGACAGCAGGTTCGTGTTCGCGAGATTGATCTTCAGCTCGTCGAGCCGCGCCTGGGTGGACGAGAGCTGCGCCTTCGCGACGGTCACCTGGGAGGCCGCCGAGTTGTACCGCGCTTCGGCGTCCTCGAGCTGCTGCTTCGAGACGAGGCCGCGCTCGTAGCTCGTGACCGCGCGGTCGAGCACGTTCTGCGCGACCTTGAGATCGTTCTCGCGCGCCGTGACGGTCGCCTTGTTGACCTCGATGTTCGCTTCCGACTGATTGACCTGCTCGCGCAGCTCCCGGTCCTCGACCTTCGCGATGAGCTGCCCCTTGGTGACGCGATCGCCCAGCTTCACGGGGACCGATTCGAGGCGGCCGGCGACGCGCGGGACGACGTCGACCGTCGTCTCGCCGATCAGGTTGCCGACGACGGTGATGTAGTCGGTGATGGCGTGGCGGCTGGCGACCGCCGTCTCGACGGCAATGGACGCGCCGCGGCCGCGCCCTCCCGCGGCGCCCCCGCGGCCGCCGGCCGCCGCACCGCCGCTCGCCGGCGCCGTGGCGCCGGCTTCCGTGCCGCGGCTGAGATACCACCAGGCGCCGCCACCGAGCGCCGCAACGACGATGAGACCAACGAGAGCTTTACGCATGCGACTCCGACCGGAGACCGACTAGCGGCCCACGCGCTGAACCCGCTCGAACTCGGCGATCGCGTTCAGGTAACTGATGATGGCCCGCAGCTCGCTCAGGCGCGCCTGCGTCAGGGTGTTCTGCGCCTGCACCACGTTGTAGTTGGTCGACATGCCGACGTCGAAGCGCGTCTGCTCGGCTTCCGCGTTGCGCTCCGACGCTTCGCGCGACTTCTGCGCCGCCAGGTACTGCTTGTACGTGTTGTCGACGGCGAGCCCCGCGTTCGTCACGTCGGCCGACACGGTCAGCTCCTGGGCCTTGAGCTGCGCTTGCGACTGATCGAACTGCAGTTGCGCCCGCGCGTAGTTGGCCTTCGCTGCCGCCATGCCCAGCGGGTAGGTGAAGGTGAAGTTCATGTTCCAGGTCGGATTCGTGATGTTGCCGATCTGCGAGAGCGCGTCCTTGTACCCGCCAGGCAGCCGATCGTTCGATCCCTGCACGAGCCGCTGTCCGCCCTGGCCGGCCAGCGTGTAGAAGGACGAGAAGTCGAGCTGCGGCTTCGTCAGGTTCTTGCTCAGCGTGAGCCCCAGCTCGGAGATCTCGATGTTCTTGCGCGACTGCACGAGGTCGGTCCGCTCGGCGATGGCCGTGCGCACGGCGTTCGGGATGTCCACCGTCCGCGGCGCCACGGCCGCCTGCTCGGTGGGGTTGATCGTCGCGCTGTAGAGCTCGTCCTCCGGACCGCTGACGAGCAGGCGCTTGAAGTTCAGCTCGGCCGTCCGCCAGGCGATCTCGGCGTTGAGCAACTGCTGCTCGGCGGCAGCCACCTGCGCCTCGGACTGGACGGTGTCGATCGGCGCGAGCGTGCCGATCTCGACCTTGATCCGGTTGTCCTGATACAGCCGGTTGGCCAGGTCGAGCGCGCGCCGCTGAATCTCGATCTGCTCGATCGCCTGCCGCAGGTTCCAGTACGCGGTGCGCACGCTGGCCTTGGTGTTCTCGATGGTCGCCACGAGCCGCACGTCCTCGATCTGCCGCTGGATGGTCGTTGTCTTGATCGTGTTGCGCGTCTGGTCGGTGAGGAACCCGGCGAGCAGCGGCATCGAGAAGTTCGCCTGCAGGTTCGAACCGTAGCTCGGGTTCAACACCGTCGTCCTGGAGTTGGTCGCGGTGCGGTTGTTGTTGAACGTGAGGCCCGCCGTGGCGCCATACCACGGCAGCGACTGGGTCATCGCCCCGTTGAAGTTCTGCCGCAGCGTGGTGAGCGTCGTGAGGCCGGGCTCGAGCGTGCTGTTGTTCGGCGCCTTCTGGTTGTTGTACTGGTAGTTGCTCGTCAGCCGCGGGTTGAAGGCCGCGCGCGCGGCCTGCAACTGATAGTCCACGGCCTGCGGCGTGAGGCGCGCCGCCTTGAGATCCAGGTTCTTCTCGAGCGCGATCTGGATGGCCTCCTCGAGCGTCATGTCGAGCAGCCGGCCTCCGGGATCGACGGTCGGCCTGGCCTGGCCGACGACATAGCGATCGGGCGGCGGGGCGGGTGTCTGCTGTGGTTGGGCGGCTGCCGGCGCACCCACGGACAGCGCTCCCATGAGCGTCCAGACCTTCGCCTTCCGAAGCACGTTCATCATGCCGTTCTCACTCCTGAAAGAACTGAAACCACGGTGTGCCGGCGACCGCCGGCCAGCCGCATCGTCAACGCCCCGGGTCGGCGCCTCGCCCGCGGCCGCCGTCTCGGCGGCGGTCCATCAAGTCCTGCAGCTTCTTGAATTGCTCCGGCTGCAACTCGAGGTAGATGCGATAGAGCATCAGGGTGCGGCCCTCGCGCAGCCGCGCGGCCAGCGTCTCCACCTTGGAGACCTGAAGCGCGTACGTCGCTTCGTCGGCCACCCGTTCGCGCGTCATCCGCGTCAGCCGATCCTGCTCCCTCTGGAGCTGCTCCCACCACGCTTTGGCCTCGGCCTGACGCTTCTGGAAAATCCCCTCGATGACCCTGGCCTTCTCGTCGCTGAGCTTGAGATCCGACTTGACGTTGGGGTCGTTCCACCACTGCCAGCCGAACGGCGCCTGGCCGAGGTCCCGAGACCGATCGGGCGGCGCCTGTCCCTGATGAGGACGTGCGGCAAGGGCCGCCGCCACCGCCAGCGGCGACCCGCCGATGATCAATGAGACGGACAGCACGGCGCCCGCGATTCGTGACAATTCTGTGAAGAGCAACTGACGGCCAATCACGCCCGAAAATACGCTCCCAATGCCGCGAGTGTTTACCAAATGGTCAGCGATTCGAGCCGTTCGATGATTTCGCCGACCACGCTGTTGGGCGTCGAGGCCCCAGCCGTCAAGCCGATGGAGACCGCACCGGGCGGCAGCCACCCCGCCGTCACCATCTCGCCGACCTGTGCCGTCGAGGGCAGGCCGATGGGCCGATGCCGAATCTCGCGGGCCGACAGCAGACACCCCGGATCGGCGATGTGGAACGTCGGGACACGCTCGGCGCAGATGCGAGCGAGGTTGCAAGTGTTGCTGCTGTTGTAGCCGCCGACCACGACCGCCAGGTCGATCTGGTGCTCGTCGAGCAGCGCCATGACCGCGTCCTGGCGCTCCTGGGTGGCGCTGCAGATGGTATCAAAGGCCCGGAAGTGATCCGGCAGCGCCGCCGCGCCGTACCGATCGGCCATCGCCCTGCGCAACATCTCGCCGATCGCGAGCGATTCGCTCATCAGCATCGTGGTCTGATTGGCGCACCCGACGCGGACGAGATCGCGACGCGGGTCGAAGCCGGGCGACGCGGCGTCGCCGAATGCCGCCACGAACGCCGGACCGTCGCCGCCGCGACGGATGAAGTCGCACACGGTGGCCGCCTCGGCTTCGTCGCGCACGACGAGGTAGTGGGCGCCCGGCGTCCGCGTGGCCTGCGATGCCGTCGCGCGCGTTTCCTCGTGGTGCACCTTGCCGTGGATGACCGACGTGAAGCCGTCCTCCGCATAGCGGCGGACGTTCTTCCACACGTTCAACACGGAGCCGCACGTCGTGTCGACGAGCGTGCAGCCCTGCCGTTCGAGCGCGACGAGGTCGGAGACCGCGACGCCGAAGGCCGGCAGGATGACGACGTCCTCCGGACCGAGGCGGCTCCAGTGCTCGCCGGGATCGCTCAGGAAGCGGATCCCCTGCGCGCGCAGCCGATCGTTGACGTGATGGTTGTGGATGATCTCGCCGGTGAGGTAGACCTGCCGGTCGGGGAACCGGCGACGGGTCTGGTAGGCGTAATCCACCGCGCGATCGACGCCGTAGCAGAAGCCGAACTCGCGGGCGAGATGAAGCGTCAGCCGTCCACGCTCGTGCAGGAAGCCGTTCGCCTGCACGGTTTCCACGATCTGGCTGTGATAGGCGGCAGCCAGGTCGCCGGCGACCTCGTCCTTGAGATTCAGCCCTTTGCGGAAGATTACGGACGGCATTGCGCGCGGTCGGGCATCCCCTCATTCTACCGCGTTCTCATCGTGCCGAGGCGCTCAGCCTCACCGCGACGGTCGTGCGGGGCGTCAGCTCGTTGATCGCGCCGAGCGGCTCCGGGATGAACGATTCCAGATCCATGTCGAACACCGAGGCGTTCGCCGTGCTCCCGCGATCGGCCTCTGCGGGCTGACCTGTCGCCGGTTCGCTGGCGACGCTCGAGGGAGCCTGGGGCGACGGCCGGCTCGACAGCTTGGCCGTACCGTGTCCGCCGATGGCGCCGATGATGAGCCCGGCCGCGGCCGCCACGCCAAGCCAGCCCGGGGCCACCCGATACCGCGACGCGGCTCGGGGCATCGCCGCGGGGGCGGCCGGAAACGCGATCACCTTGGCGGGCTCGTCGAGCTGCTCGAGCCGCCGCAGGATCTGGGCCTGTTGCCCGGCGAGCCGGTCGGGCGGGAACAGCTCGTCGGCCGCGGTCGTCGCGGCAAATCGAATGGCGTCGAGGCCGCGGCCGAACGCCAGCGCGCGCTCGCCGCAGATGTCGCACTGGTCGAGATGCGCCGGGCGCTCACCCGTGATCAGCGCGTCCACGAGCGCCGCCTCGGAGAGGTGACCCTGGCGGAGGATGGCATCAACGAGCCGCATGGCTACTTCTCCCACTGGACGATGTTGCCGGCGCCGGGACGTTCAACAGCGTCCGGAGCCGGCGGATCGCCCGAAACAAATGCACCCGCACCGTCGATTCGTTCAGCCCGGTCATCGCGCTCACGTCGCGCGACGATCGCCCCTCGAGATGGCTCAGCGTGAAGACGAGCCGCTGCCGTTCCGGAAGCTTGGACAGCGCGCCGAGCAGTTGGCGGCGCCGCTCGGACGAGAGCACCTGGTCCTCGGGGCTCGGCCCGCGCGACGGCAGGTACTCCGCCGGATCCCGTTCGGTCCCGAACGCGTCGACCGAGGCCGGCGCGATCCAGCGTTCCCTCCGCCGCCTCGCCTTCAGCCGATCCAGGCACCCATTGATCAGGATGCGCGTGAACCACACCTCGAAGGGGAGGTCTTCACGAAACGTCCCGAAGTGCATGTAGGCCTTCACGAAGGCGTCCTGCACGGCCTCGTCGGCGTCGGCGGCATTGCGCAAGTAATGCAGCGCAATCCTGACGGCGCGCCGCTGATGCCGGCCGATGAGCTCGGCAAAGCGCTCGCGCGCTTCCGCCAGGCGGCCGCCCGCCTGGAGCGCCTTGATCTCCACGGCGACCCGGGCGTCTTCTTCCCGACCGCTCATGGAGTCTCCTGCCATAGTTACGTCACAAATCAGCGGGCGTTTACGGGGATCTCACCAGGCCGGGAAACGGCAGCGGCCCGTCGGTGGCGGCCCGGCCGCTCGTGCCAATCGCCGTGAGACGGGTTCCTGGAAAGTATGCCGCAAAAATCATCTCGGCGGGCGTTCCTCGGCGGGCACGTGCCGCGGCCCCGATCTGGCACAGGCCGACGCCGTGACCGAAGCCGGTTCCGGTGAACCGGTACTCCGGTCCCTGTTGCGCGAGCGAGAAGCGCGTGCTCATGATCGACCGCTCGCCGAAGGCCCGGGCCAAAATGGCGCGAAACAGCGTCGCGCTCACGGTCGCGGCGCGTTGCCCTCGAATCTCCACCGTGTCGGCGCGCCCGCTGGCGTCCCGTGTCGCGATCGTGATGCGTTGGAGCCGCCCCCCCGTTCGCGTCCGCGCGTCGTCGCCGAGCACCGCCTGCAGCCGCGCGGCCGACACGGCGTACTCCCACGTCCGGTGCGCCGCCGCGGGGACGTCGTCATCGGCCCCGGTGAGGTAGGCGACGGGCCGGCCGCCCCAGACCGCATCGGCTGACGCCGTATGGCCGCCACAGTCCGCGTGGTAGACGGCGTCGGCAGGACGCCCGTCGTACAAAAGGATGGTGTGTCGCGTGCTCTCGACGGCGCGCCGCGCGAGGTCGGCGAACCGCGAGGTCCTGATCCGCGCCGGTTCGTACAGTTGGCAGTGCGTCGTGTCGCAGAGGTCGAAGCCCTCTTCGCGATGGCGACCCAGGTGGGCCAGGGCATACGTGCGAGCAACGATCGCCTGCACGGCGAAGATGCGGGCCGCTGCGTCGGGCGACTCGCCGACTGGAGAGACCTCCGAGAGCGCGGACCCGAGCACGTAGCTCTCGAACGGGACGGTCACGATACGGCCGCCGGTCTTGACGCGGACGGTCTCCGGGATGGTCGGCGCGGATCGAGTCGGCGCGGGCGTGCGAGGGCCGATGCACGCGGCGGTCGACACGGCGAGCACGGCGACGAGCACGCGACGGCATGGAGCGAGAGCACGCACTGATCCGCCTATCGGCCGGTGACGCCAGGCTCGACACACCGCAGGGGCGACGCGCACGATCACGCGGCGGTCCGGGAATAAGATGTGCCGATGTCCGCGTTCGAACCCGTCATCGGCCTGGAAGTCCACGCGCAACTCTCGACCGCAACCAAGATCTTCTGCGGATGTGCCACGGCCTTCGGCGCGCCGCCGAACACCGAGGTCTGTCCGGTGTGCCTCGGGCTGCCCGGCGCGTTGCCGGTCTTGAACCGCCGGGCCGTCGAGCTGGCCGTCCGCGTCGCGCTCGCGCTCGGCAGCGCCATCCAGCCGCGGTCGGTGTTCGCCCGCAAGAACTACTTCTACCCCGACCTGCCGAAGGGATACCAGATCTCCCAGTACGAGTTGCCGCTCGCCCGCGGCGGCGCCATTCCGATGCCGGCCGGGCAGGAGGCCATCCGCCTCACGCGGATTCACATGGAAGAGGATGCCGGCAAGTCGCTCCACCATGGGCTGCCGGACTCGGCGCGCACGACCTCGCTCGACTTCAATCGCAGCGGCGTGCCGCTCATCGAGATCGTGACGGAGCCCGAGCTGCGTTCGGCGGCGGACGCCGCGGAGTGCTTCTCGAGACTGCGAGAGATTCTCGTCGCCGTGGGCGCCAACGACGGCAACATGGAAGAAGGCAGCCTGCGCTGCGATGCGAACGTCTCCGTGCGGCCCGTGGGGTCGGCCACGCTCGGCACGAAGACCGAGATCAAGAACGTCAACTCGTTCCGTTACGTCCAGAAAGCGATCGCGTACGAGATCGATCGCCAGATCGACGTCCTGTCGCGCGGCGGGCACGTGCACCAGGAGACCCGGCTCTTCGACAGCGAGACCGGCGAGACGACGCCGATGCGCGGAAAGGAGGAAGCGCACGACTATCGCTATTTCCCGGAGCCCGATTTGCCGCCGCTCGACGTGCCCGAGGCCTGGATCGCCGAGATTCGCACGGCCCTGCCCGAGCTTCCTGAAGCGCGCAAAGAGCGGCTGGTCGCGGCGCACGGGCTCGGCGAGTACGACGCCGACCTGCTCGTACGGCTCCTCGACGGCGGGGCAGACTACTTCGAGGCCGTCGTCGGGGCGGGTGCGCCCGCCAAGGCCGCCAGCAACTGGATGCAGGGCGAAATACGCCGCCGGCTGAAGGACCTCGGCGAAGACGACATGGCCCGCGTGCCGGTCCCGGCCGACGCGCTGGCCGAGCTCATCGTCGCGGCCGAGCGTGGGGTCATCAGCAGCACGGTGGCGAAGGACGTGTTCGACAAGATGTGGACGACCGGCCAGCGCGCCCAGGCGATCATCGACGCCGAAGGGCTTGCGCAGATCGCCGACAGCGCTGCACTGGCTGCCCTGGCCGACGATGTGCTGGCCCGGCATCCCGATGCCGTCGCGCAGTACCGCGCTGGCCGGACCAACACGCTCGGGTTCCTCGTGGGCCAGGTGATGAAGGCGAGCGGCGGGAAAGCGAACCCCAAGGTCGTCACCGATCTGCTGAAGCAGCGGCTCTCGGCATGAGGCACCCTGATTCGATACTCGATTGACACAGGTACGGCAGGCAAGTACACTCGAAGTGCTCCTGCTGATGGCCTTGAAGAGTCGTCCGACTTCCGTCGACGTTTCAGGTCTGAACGGTTTGAGTCGCAGATCCGCCTGTAGCTGTCTCGCCGAGTTCTTCCGCGAAGAGTTCCTCAAACACCATCGCTGCCTCGAGCAGCAGCGCGAGTACTTCTCGGATACGGCGATCACCCAGGTGGAGGACGCCATCAGCCGGGTCATGGCCAATCTGGATTCGCTCTGCCAGCGAGACGACGCCTGTCAGAAGATCGGCGAGCTGCTACGGCAGATCGACACCGTCACGAAACTGTCCGCCTGGACCGATCCGCACACCCTCCATTAGCACCGTCCTTCGTCAGCACCTCTCGGCTATCGTCTCGGCGGCTGTTTCAGCCGTGGACGCTCGTCGTCTGACCGCGCGCGCCCTCGTCGACATCGACGAGACGCTCGGCCGCGAACGCGCCGTTCGTGTCGTGGCCGCCGGCAAGGCGGCCGTCGGGATGGCGACGGCGGTTGATCAAACCATCGGCGGGCGCATGGCCGCAGGCGTGATGACCGCCGCTGCCGACGCGCCGTTGCCCGCGCGCTGGCAGGCGTATGCCGGCACCCATCCGACGCCGTCTGCCGGAAGCGAGGCTGCGGGCCGCGCGGCGCTGGCCCTCGCCGACGACACGCGAGCCGCCGGCGGCCTGCTGCTCGTCTGTCTCTCCGGGGGCGCGTCGGCGATGCTGGCCGTGCCGGCACCCGGTCTGACCATTGACGAGAAGCTCGCGGCGACGCGACGGCTGTTGCGCGCCGGCCTCGACATCGCCGAGCTGAACGTCGTCCGCCGCCATCTGTCGGCGGTGAAGGGGGGCCAGCTCGCGGCGCGCGCCGGACGGTCGATCACGCTCGCCATCTCGGACGTCTGCACACCCGTCGAAGACGATCCCAGGGTGATCGGGTCGGGCCCCACGTCGGCCGACGACTCGACGTTCGCCGACGCGCTCCGGGTGATCGATCGACACGCCCTGCGTGGCGAGTTGCCTCCGGCCGTGATGAGGCATCTCGAGGCCGGCCAGGCGGGCCGCGTGGAAGGACCGGTGCCATCCGGCGATCCCAGGCTGCGGCAGGCGGCGTACTGGATCGTTGGCTCGCGTCACGACGCCATGCGCGCCGCTGCCGAGGTAGCCCGTCGCCTCGGATACGACGTCACGCTCGTCAAGGCGCCGACGATCGGCGAGGCGCGTCACGCGGGGCGCGATCTGGTCGATCGCGTGCGAACGCTCGAGCGTCCGCACTGTCTCATCACTTCGGGCGAAACCACCGTGAAGGTGAAGGGCCACGGCCGGGGTGGACGCAACCAGGAAGTCGCGATCGCGGCGATGGAACTGCTCGCCGGGCTCGCGCCAGCCGCGCTCGCCAGCATCGGCACCGACGGCGTCGACGGCCCGACCGACGCGGCCGGCGCGTTCGTCGACGCCGGCACCGTCCAGCAGTTGGGCGCAGGTGCGGCGGCCACCATTGCCGATGCGCTCGACCGCAACGATGCCTACCCGCTGCTCGACCGCCTCGGATGCCTCATCCGCACCGGACCGACGGGGACGAACGTCGGCGACCTCCAGGTCGTGCTGCTACCGCAGGCACGCTGAGCGGCGAGACCAGGGTTCCGGGCGCCGGCTGTTCGGAAGTCGCGTAGTATTTGGCCCATGTCCTTGAAGCTCATCGGGATCCTGCTGCTCTCGCTCGTCGTCGCGGCCGGGGCGGGTTGGATGGCAGGGGCGTCGGGACGCTCCGCGCTCGAGCTCGAGCAGCAGCGGACGGTGATGCGCGCCGAGTTCGCGGAAGCGCGGGCCCAGGTGCTCGACGGCCGCGTGAGCCTCTACCAGAGCAACTTCGGCAACGCCGTCGAGCGGTTCCAGCGCTCGCGCGATCTGATCGGGCAGATCCAGGCCCAGCTCCGGCAGATGGGCCTGGTCGATCAAGCGGGGCGGCTCGAAATCGCCATCACGCATCTCAGCGATGCCCAACAGGCGTCAGCCGCCTTCGATCAAACGAAAGCCCACTTCGCCGCCGATCAGGCCTTCGAGGCGCTCACGAAGGCCGGCGGATAGCACCGGGTCAGCCGCGTCGGCCGCCGCTCTGAGCCGGTCCGCCGATCGGAGCGAGCGGCAGCCGACGGGCGGATGTCCCGATGCCTTAGACTGCTCGCGTGCACTCGGAACAGGATGTCCTCCGGCTGATTCGTGATCGGGCCGATCATCCGGCCACGGCCCGCGAGCTGCTGCGTTTGCTGCGGATTCCGCGCGAGGAGCGCGCGACATTCCGGCGGCACCTGCGGTCGCTCGTCAACGCCGGCTCGCTGATCGAAATCCGGGGGCAGCGGTTCGGCTTGCCCGACCGGATGAACCTCGTGGTCGGGCGGGTCTCCACGAACCCGCGAGGGTTCGCGTTCGTGGAGCCCGAAGCCGACGGCGCGCCGGCCAGCATCTACGTCGCCGGCAACAACCTCAACCAGGCGATGCACGGCGATCGCGTCGTCGTGCGCATCGAGCACGGCGGCGACGGTGATCGTGCCGAAGGGCGCATCCTGCGCATTCTCGAGCGCGGCGCCGAGCGCATCGTCGGGCGCTACGAGATCGACGACGCGCGCCGCGGGTTCGTCGTGCCATTCGATCGCCGGCTGCTGATCGACATGTTCGTGCCGGACGGCGAGACGCACGGGGCGGAGCCGGGCCAGATGGTGACCGCGCAGATCACGCGGTGGCCGACGCCGACGCGCCCGGCGCTGGGCCGGATCATCGAGGTGCTCGGCTCGCTCGACGCGCCCGGCGTCGACACCGCCGTCATCATCCGGAAGTACAACCTGCCGGATACGCACGGCGAGCCGGCGATCGCCGAGGCGCGCCGGCTGGGGCAGGCGGTCCGCGAGCGCGATCTCGCCGGACGCACGGACTTCCGCCAGTGGACCACCGTGACGATCGACGGCGAGCACGCGCGCGACTTCGACGACGCGATCTCGATCGACCGGCTGCCGAACGGCAACTTCTGGCTCGGCGTGCACATCGCGGACGTCGCGCATTACGTGGCCGAGGGCAGCGCGCTCGACGCGGAAGCCTACGAGCGCGGGACGTCGGTGTACTTCCCGGATCGTGCCGTTCACATGTTCCCGTCAGAGCTCGCGACCGGGCTCTGCAGCCTGAACCCGCACGTCGATCGGCTGGTGCAGTCCTGCCTCATGGAGATCGAGCGGCGCTCGGGTGCCATCGTGCGGTACGAGATCCACGACGGCGTCATTCACAGCGACGCGCGCATGACCTATACGGCCGTCAACGCGATCCTGACCGAGCGCGACGCGGACGTGATGCTGCAGTACCACGAGCTCGTGCCCATCTTCGAGCGGATGCACGAGCTCTTCGAGATCCTCCACGGCCGGCGGCGCCGGCGCGGATCGATCGACTTCGATCTCCAGGAGTCGGAGTTCGTGCTCGACGACGAGGGCCAGGTCGAGGCGATCGTCGCGGCCGAACGCAACGTCGCGCACCGGATCATCGAAGAGTTCATGCTGCTGGCCAACGAGACGGTCGCGTCGCACCTCGAGAAGGCCCGGATGCCGGCGCTGTACCGCATCCACGAGGATCCCGATCCGGCGAAGGTCGAGACGTTCGAGGAGTTCATCTCGACGCTGGGCCACTCGCTCTCGCGCACCGCCGATCGCCCGGAGCCCAAGGACTTCCAGAAGCTGATCGATCGGCTGCGAGGCACGCCGGAGGAGAAGCCGATCGCCTTCCTGCTGTTGCGGACGATGCAGAAGGCGCGGTACGACGTGGCGAACGTCGGCCATTTCGGGCTGGCCGCCGCCTCCTACACGCATTTCACGTCGCCCATCCGCCGCTATCCCGACCTCGTCGTGCACCGTGCGCTCCGCGAATCGCGCCGCGGTCCGACCGACGAGCGCCGCAGCGAGCTGTCCGACGACCTGCCCGAAGTCGCGCGGCACACCTCGGAACGCGAGCGTCGCGCGAACGACGCCGAGCGCGAGCTGGTCCAGTGGAAGAAAGTCCGGTTCATGGCCGACAAGGTCGGCGACGAGTTCGACGGCTACGTGACCGGCGTGAGCGCGTTCGGCCTCTACGTCGAGCTCGTGGAGCACTTCGTCGAAGGCATGGTCCACGTCTCGACGATGGCCGACGACTACTACCGGTTCGTGGAGGCGGCCCACATTCTTCGCGGCGAGCACACGCGTCGCGTCTATCGGCTGGGCGATCGGCTGACGGTGCAGGTCATCCGCGTCGATCTCGAGCGGCGACAGATCGATCTGGGGATTTCGGAGATCCTCGAGAGCGTGCGGCGGGGCAGAACCGGTGAGCGGACCAGGCGGCCGGCGGCGGCCACCGAGACGCCGAAACGGAGCGGGAAGAGCCGGCCGGGGCGACGCGAGCGGGCCCGCAAGAAGGCGGGCAGCGGACGCCGCCGACGTTAGCGGGCGTCAGGCGTCCTTGTCGCCGCCTTCGCGGGTGGCTTCCTTGAAGTTCTTGATGCCCTTGCCGATGCCCTTGCCCAGCTCGGGAAGGCGGCTCGCGCCGAAGATCAGCACGATGATCGCGAGAATGACGAGCAGCTCGGGGATGCCCAGGCGCATGACGCACTCCTGCCGGACATGACGCGCCGGCCCAGTGATTCTAGCACCCGCGAGCGTTCCACGGCCGGCGGCCCGTGTCCCGCGTCCTAAGCACAACACGCGCGACCGGCGTCAGGCGTCCAATAGAGAGGGAACCGTTCGCGGGGTGGGTATACTGTTTGAGACGGGTCCCGACATCACAATGACTGCGCCGACGACCGGAGAAGGGAACACGCCGACCGTGACCGGGCCGGGCGTGGTGTCGAGCGGGTGGCTTGCCGCGAATTCGACGTTCGAAACCAGGCCGGAGCGCCGGCTCGGCGCCGGCCTCGGCGCGTCGATGGTCCTGCACGCGATTCTCCTCGCAATCATCATCGCGGCCTTCGCGATTTCGCCGTCGAATCCGCTCCAGGCGCCCAACGAGATCCTGACGTTCGTCTTCCTGCCGGATCCTGGTCCTGGCGGCGGAGGAGGCGGCAGCCCCGCACCCGCGCCGCCCAAGCCGATGCAGGTGGCCGAGCACAAGGCGCCGGATCCTCCGCCTCTCACGCCGCCTCCGATTGAGGTGCCGCCGCCCGCGGTAGCGCCGCCGACGCTGAGTGCGCCGATCGTCACCCCCAATGCGCAGGTGATGCAGGCGACCGGAGCCTCCAATATCTCGCTCCAGGCTTATGGCGGGGGCGGCCGCGGTGAGGGGCTCGGCGCGGGCCGCGGCAGCGGCGTTGGGCCTGGCACCGGCGGCGGATTCGGCGACGGCGTCTACGGTCCGGGCAGCGGCGTGAAGGGCCCGATCGCGCTGAAGGAAGTCCAGCCGAAGTACACGACGGAGGCGATGCGCGCCAAGATCCAGGGCAAAGTGCTGCTGGAGATCATCATCCTGAAAGACGGCACGGTCGGCGACGTGCGCGTCGTCAAGTCCCTCGATGCCTCGACCGGGCTCGATCAGGAGGCGATGAAAGCCGCGCGCATGTGGCTCTTCCAGCCCGCCATCGACAAGCAGGGGCAGCCGGTGCCGTACCGCGCCCACCTCGAGCTGTCGTTCCGGATCTTCTAGGCCGCGAGCGCTCGTCTCGAGCCGCCCCCATCGCTTCATCGACGGAACCGCGCGAGCGCACCGAGCCGGGCTGCGCTCGCTTGTCGGCGCGCGCGCACGGACGGTGAAATAACAACGGCCCGGCCGATCGGTCGATCGGCCGGGCCGTGTCGTGTTCCTGGATCCTGGCGGAGCGACTCAGTACATTCCGCCCGGGCCGCCAGCCGGCGAGGCCGGTTCCTTCTTCTCCTCGGGGATCTCCGAGACCATGGCCTCGGTCGTGAGCAGCAGGGCCGCGATCGACGAGGAGTTCTGCAGCGCCGAGCGGACGACCTTGGTCGGGTCGATGACGCCGGCCTTCACCATGTCCTCGTAGGTGTCGGTCGCGGCGTTGTAGCCGAACGACACTTCCTTCGCTTCCTTGACCTTCTGCACGACGATCGACCCCTCGACCCCCGCGTTGGTCGCGATCCACCGGAGCGGGGCTTCGACGGCCCGGCGCACGATGTCGGCGCCGACCTTCTGATCGTGATCGAGCTTCACGCCGTCGAGCACCTTCGCACAGCGGAGTAGGGCCACGCCGCCGCCGGGCACGATGCCCTCCTCGACGGCCGCCTTGGTCGCGTGCATCGCATCCTCGACGCGCGCCTTCTTCTCCTTCATCTCGGTCTCGGTCGCCGCGCCGACCTTGATGACGGCGACGCCGCCGACGATCTTGGCGAGCCGCTCCTGCAGCTTCTCACGGTCGTAGTCCGAGGTGGTCTCCTCGATCTGCGTGCGCAGTTGCTTGACGCGCCCCTCGATGGCCGCCTTCGTGCCGACGCCCTCGACGATCGTCGTGTTGTCCTTGTCGATCGTCACCTTCTTGGCCTTGCCGAGGTCCTCGAGCTTGATGTTCTCGAGCTTGATCCCGAGGTCTTCCGTGATGGCCCGGCCGCCCGTGAGGATCGCGATGTCCTCGAGCATGGCCTTGCGGCGATCGCCGAAGCCGGGCGCCTTCACGGCCGCGACCTGCAGCGTGCCACGCAGCTTGTTGACGACGAGCGTCGCCAGCGCCTCGCCGTCGACGTCCTCCGCGATGATGAGGAGCGGACGGCCGCCGCGCGCCACCTGCTCGAGGAGCGGCAGCAGATCCTTCATCGAGCTGATCTTCTTCTCGTGGATGAGGATCACCGGGTTCTCGAGGACGACCTCCATCCGGTCAGGGTCGGTCACGAAGTACGCCGACAGGTAGCCGCGGTCGAACTGCATCCCTTCCACGACGTCGAGCGAGGTCTCCATGGTCTTGGCTTCCTCGACCGTGATGACGCCGTCCTTGCCGACCTTCTCCATCGCCTCGGCGATGATCTTGCCGATCGTCTCGTCGCTGTTCGCCGAGATGGTGCCGACCTGCGCGATCATGTTTCCGCTCACCGGCTTCGAGAGCTTCTTGAGCTCGGCCGTGACGGCCTCGACGGCCTTCTCGATGCCGCGCTTGAGCTCCATCGGGTTGGCGCCGGCGGTGACCATCTTCAGGCCCTCGCGGTAGATCGCCTGCGCCAGGACGGTCGCGGTGGTGGTGCCGTCGCCGGCGGTATCGGACGTCTTGCTCGCCACCTCGCGGACCATCTGCGCGCCCATGTTCTCGAGCGTGTTCTTCAGATCGATTTCCTTGGCGACCGTGACGCCGTCCTTGGTAATCGTCGGCGAGCCGAACTTCTTGTCGATCACGACGTTGCGGCCCTTCGGTCCGAGCGTCACCTTGACCGCGTCGGCCAGGGCGTTGACGCCGCGGAGGATCGACTGCCGCGAGTCCTCTCCGTACACAATCTGTTTCGCCATTGCTGAACTCCTGAAAGGGCGACCCGCGGGCCGCCGACCTACTGCTCGATGACGCCGAGGATCTCCTCCTCGCGCATCATCAGGAACTCATCGCCTTCGATCTTCACTTCCTGGCCGGAGTACTTGCCGAACAGGATGATGTCGCCCGGCTTCACGTCGAGCGGGGTCACGCGACCGTCCTTCTCGACCTTGCCCTTGCCGACGGCGATCACCTTGCCCTGCTGGGGCTTCTCTTTGGCCGAGTCCGGGATGATGATGCTGCCGATCTTCTGTTCCGTTTCCTCGATGCGTTCGACGATGACTCTGTCGTGCAGTGGTCTCACCTTCATGATGGTCCTCTCTCCGCAGGCCGACGGCCGCCCGCGAGGCGCTGGGCGGCGGGGCTGAAAGCGTGTGCGGCGCCTGGCAGTCCGTACCACGGACTGTTAGCACTCACGGTGTCCGACTGCCAAATATAGAGGAAAGAAACGGCGACGGTCAAGGCCGGCCGCGCGCGCGCTCAGGCCGATTTCCGGATCTTGTAGGCCGTGATCTTGCGGCTCAGGGTGTTGCGGTGGAGCCCGGTGATCTTCGCCGCCTTGCAGACGTTGTAGTTCGTCTTGGCCAGGGCCCGCGCGATGAACACGCGCTCGAACTCGCGCTGCGCGTCGTCGAACAGAATCCCGCGATCCAGCATCTGCTGGATCAGCGCGGCGAGATCGTCACGCAGCATCGGCCGACCGCCTCAGGCCCGGAGATCGCGTCCGGTGAGGCGCCGGTACGCCTCCAGGTACTTCTCTCGCGTCCGCGCGATCACGTCGTCGGGCAGCGTGGGGACCGGCGGCTGCTTGTTCCACCCGATGGCCTCGAGGTGATCCCGCACGTACTGTTTGTCGAAGCTCGGCTGCGCCTGGCCGGGCGCGTACGCGTCCTTCGGCCAGAACCGCGACGAGTCGGGCGTCAGCACCTCGTCGATCAGGAGCAGCGTGTCGCCCGCCATTCCGAATTCGAACTTCGTGTCGGCGATGATGATGCCGCGCTCGTCCGCGTACTCGACGCCCAGCCGATAGAGATCCAGCGTGATGTCGCGCAGCCGCGTCGCGAGCGCCGCGCCGACGATCGCGGCCGCCTGGGCCTCGCTGATGTTCTCGTCGTGGCCGCTCTCGGCCTTCGTCGCCGGCGTGAAGATCGGCTGGGCCAGCCGATCCGACTCGCGAAGGCCGGCCGGCAGCACGTGGCCGCACACCGCCTGCGTGCGCTGGTAGTCCTTCCACCCCGAGCCCGAGAGGTAGCCGCGCGCGACGCACTCGATCGGCAGCGGCGCCGTCTTGCGCACCAGCATCGAACGCCCGCGCAGTTGGTCGCGATAGGGCCGCGTCGCGGCCGGAAACGCGTCCACGTCCACCGACAGGCAGTGGTGCGGCACGCGCCCGCCGAGCTGATCGAACCAGAACGCCGACAACTGCGTGAGCACTTTGCCCTTGTCGGGAATGCCGGAGCCGAGCACGTAGTCGAACGCCGAGATGCGATCCGTGGCGACGATCAGCAACTGCTCGCCGAGATCGTACACGTCGCGCACTTTACCGCGGCGCGCGAGCGTCAAGTCAGGGCAGTTCGTTTCGAGGAGAACGGCGCTCATCTGCGGGCTTCGCGAAGAAGCGGAAGCCTATCACTTCATCTCGTCGATCACAATGTCCGCGCGCCGGTTGCGCAGCGCGACGGTCGCGGCGCCGTGGCCGAACGTGTGCGCGGCGCGCATCTCGGCGCCCGTCGTCTGCACGGCGATGGGCAGCGACGCGACGCGAACGTGCCCGCCGTCGCTCGCGCTCGCGTCGAGCGTGACGGGCGGCGGCCCGATCAGCGCGACGTGGATCGGTGCATCGGCCGTCAGGAGCGCGACCGGCACCGCGCGCGCGAGCCGCAGATCGATCGCCATGCCGCGCACGTCGACCGTGACGGGCGCCGCCGGCGAGTCCATCCGCAGCGTGCCGCCCGAGCCGAGGACGTGGATGGAGCCTGCCGCCTGCGCGATGGTCGCGTGTTCGTTCGTGACGTCCAGCTCGATCGGCCCGTCGCTCTCCGCCAAGAGCAGCCGGCCGTTGCGAGCCGTCGCCGTCACGCCGTCGCGAATACGGCGCACCTCGGCGTTCGACGACACGAGCGACAGGTGCACGGCCTCTGCGCCCGCAATCGACAGCTCGCCGTTGCGATGCGATCCGCTCACGCCTCCGGCGATGTCCGCGATCCGGACGTCGCCGACGATCGACTCGAGCCGCACGCTCGCCAGCGTGGAGATCTCGACGCGTCCCGTTCCGGATCCGCCGTCGGTGCGGAGGGCGAGCCGCGAAGGCAGGCGCACGATGAGTCCGGCGGTCGCGCGCGCACCGGCCGGCCGATCGAGGCGCAGCGCCAGCACCGCGCCGACGCGGTCCTCGACGAGCGTCGCGGAACGCGCCGCGTCGCGCGCCGCCTCGTCCGTCGCAGCGAGGGCGTCCACCGTCAGCTCGTACGCGATGTCGTCCCGATCCTCGCCGGTCGCCTGGAGACGGGCGATGTTCGAGAGCCGTACCTCGGTGGTCGCGGCCGCGACGGTGATGGTGCCGCGAGTGGTCGCCGATGCCGACCCCGCGGGCCGGGGACCGCCAGGGCGCAACGCATCACGGAACGCCGTCCAGGAGAGCCGAGGCGCGCGCGAGGGCGCCGGCGGCGCGGTGAACCGCCAGGCGACCACGCCAGCCGCCACGAACAGCAACACGAGGACTAACTCGCGTTTTCCCATGGACTTGCCGGCAATCTTATAATACGAACGTCCTGCGTCGTTTAATGTCGTCCTCCCCAGCTCCGCGCCGATTTCCCTGGCACGCCGTCCTCATCGCCGCGCTCACCGTCGGCCTCGTCACGCTGTTCCTGCGCAGCATCAACCTGAAGGAAGCCTGGCACGCGACGCTCGGCAGCGACGTTCGCTGGATCGCCGGCGGCGTCGTGGTGACGTTTCAAACCTACGCCCTTCGCGCCTGGCGTTGGCAGGTGCTGCTCCAGCCCATCGGGCGCGCGAGCTTCCGCCAGGCGTTTCGCGCGACGGTCGTCGGCTTCGCCGCGAGCTTCCTCATGCCCGCCCGGGTCGGCGAGGTCCTGCGGCCCTATCTCTTGGCTCGGCGCGAAGGGTTCGATCCGACCGCCGCCTTTGCCACCGTTATCGTCGAGCGCCTGCTCGATTTGTCCACCGTCATGCTCCTGTTCGGGCTGGCGATCGTCAGCTCCGGCGTGGAGATTGGTCCGGAGACGCGCGCGGCGGGGCTGGTGGCCGCCGTCGTCTCGGTGGTCGGGCTCGGCGTGCTGTCGGTGCTGGCGGGCCATCCGGAGCGGCTCGGCCGCTGGGCGGGCCGGCTCACGGCGTGGCTGCCTGGCCGCGCCGGCCACGTGATCGCTACGATCGTTCGGACCTTCACCGAAGGGCTGCAGGTGATGCGCAGTCCCGGGCATCTGACGCTGGCGCTGCTGTGGTCCCTGCCGCTCTGGCTCTCGATCGCGCTGGGCATGGCCTGCGTCACCTGGGCGTTCGGCTTGTCGATGCCTTTCGTGGGCTCGTTCCTGGTGGTAGGGTACGTGGCCGTCGGGGTCGCGGCGCCGACGCCTGGTGCCGCGGGAGGCTTTCACGCCATGTACCTGCTGGCGCTCACGCAGTTCTTCCACGCGCCCGCGGATGCCGCTGGCGCCGCTGCCATCGTGCTGCACCTCGTGTCGTTCGTTCCCGTCACGCTGCTCGGGCTCGTCTACATGTGGCAGGACGGCCTCACGTTCGGGGGACTCAAGCAGATGAAGACCGTCGCCGAACGGGAGACCGGCGCCGAGGGGCCCGGTACGCCGGAGATCCCGCGGTGAAGTGCCCGTACTGCGCGCATCTGGGCGACAAGGTCGTCGACTCGCGCGAGAGCAAGGAGGGCGAGGTCATTCGCCGCCGGCGCGAGTGCCTCGGCTGCGGTCGCCGCTTCACGAGCTACGAGCGGATCGACGAGATCCCGTACATGGTCGTCAAGAAGGATGGCCGGCGCGAGCGGTTCGATCGGCAGAAGCTCGTCGGCGGGCTGCTCAAGGCCTGCGAGAAGCGTCCTGTCCGCGTCGCCGCCCTCGAGGCGATCGCCGACCGGCTCGAAGGCGTGCTGCAGGAGAAGCCCGAACGCGAGATCACGGCGCAGGAGATCGGCGCGTACGTGATGAAGGAGCTGCGGCAGCTCGATCAGGTGGCCTTCGTGCGGTTCGCGTCCGTGTACCGGAACTTCCGCGACGTGGACGAGTTCAAGCACGAGCTCAACGAGCTGCTCCGGACGCGCGAATGAGCGCCGCACGTCGATGCATGGCGGCCGTCCTGGCGCTGCTCGCCGGCAGCGGCGGCCTGGCGGCGGCCATCCAGCCGATCGAGGTGACGCCCGTCGTCGCCGACGGCCGCGTGTCGGCTTCCTTCAGCGTTCCCTCCGCGTTCGACGAGGACGTGCGGGAGGTCATCCGCAGCGGCCTGCTCGTGACCTTCACCTTCGACGTCGAGCTGCGGCGGCCGTCGACGGTCTGGTTCGACCGCACGATCGCCCGCGTCGTCGTCGCCTCGTCCGTGAAGTTCGACAACCTGACCGGCGTGTACTTCGTGTCGAAGTACGAGGATGGGCGCGTGGTGTGGTCCGATCGCACGCAGGACGTGGCCGCGCTGAAGGCGTGGCTGACGACGTTCGATCGTGTGCCGCTCGGCATCGACACCGTGCTCGAGCCCAACGCGGAGTACTACGTGCGCGTCAGCCTCCAGACCAGCCCGAAGCGCACCATGACGCTCTGGCCGTGGGCCGGCGGCATCACGTCGGGGCGGGCGGGGTTCACGTTCGTCCGTTGACGCGATGACGCTGCGGGCGACGCCGGCTCCCGATCTCGTGCCCGCGGGCGCCCGCCGGCGATGGCTCGACAGCCCGCGGCTGCTCCTGCTGGCCGGGTTGCTGCTCGTGGCCGTGCTGGCGGCGCTCTTCTGGCTCGCCGGCCAGTCGAACCAGATCGCGGCCCCGCTGCTGACCGACGTCCTGCTGTACTCGCTGCTCGCCGTCGACCTCGTGCTGTTGCTCGCGCTCGGGTTCGTCCTCGCGCGGAGCCTGCTGAAGCTGTGGGTCGAGCAGCGACAGGCCGCGCCGTTCGGCCGGTTTCGCGCCAAGCTCGTGGCCGCGCTGCTCGCCATGAGCATCCTGCCGGCAGTGCTCGTGCTGATCAGCGGCAGCCAGATCATCCGCGACAGCGCCGCGCGCTGGTTCAGCGAGCCGGTGGACGAGGTGCTGGAGTCGGCGCAGCGGATCGCGCGGCAGTACTACGACGAGCGGCAGCAGGAGGTCACGGTCCGGGCGCAGCGTCTCGCGCGAAGCCTGCCCACCGCGGCCCTGTCGGCCGGCGACATCGCGGCGATCGGCGCGGCGGTCGAAGACGTCCCGAAGACGTTGCGCGACGGCATGGTCGAGGTGTACCGCACCGTGCTCGAGCCGGGCCGGGCGGCCGACGTGGCGTTCGTGTTCTCGGCGCAGTCGACGCTTCCGAACGACATCGTGCACGCCACCGCCGACCGGCTCGCCGCGCGCGCCGTGGCGTCCGGCCACGAGGAAACGCAGACCGAGGATCTGAACACCGGCGGCTCGCTCCTGCGATCGGCCGTGCCGGTGCTCGACGGCGACGGCGTCGTCGGGATCGTCGTCGTGTCGCAGCTCGTGGGGCCCGCGATCCGGACGCACGCGGTGCGCGCGACCGCCGCGTACGAGAGCTATCAGGGCCTGCGCGTCCTGAAGGCGCCGATTCAAGGCATCTACCAGTCGGTCTTCCTCGCCGTGAGCCTGCTCATCCTCATGAGCGCCACGTGGCTGGGCCTGTACCTCGCCAAGCGGATCACGCGGCCGGTGCACCTGCTGGCGGAAGGCGCAAGGGCGATCGGCGCCGGCCAGCTCGACTGGCGGCTCGAGCCGGAAACCGGCGACGAGCTCGGCGCGCTCGTCGAGTCCTTCAACATGATGGCTGCCGAGCTGCGGACGAGCCGCGAGAAGATCGAGCAGTCGCGGCTCGCGCTGGAGCGGAAGAACCACGAAGTCGACGCCCGTCGCCGCTACATCGAGACGATTCTCGAGCGGGTCGCGACCGGCGTCATCTCGCTCGACGCGGTCGGACGGATCCTCACCGTCAATGGCGCCGCCGAGCGGCTGCTCGGTCTCGATCCGTCCAGCATCGGCCAGCTCGCGTCGACCGTCTTCAATCGCGAGGACCTGCTGCCGCTCAAGCCGCTCGTCGACGGCGTGCGGGAACAGGGCGGCAGCGCCGTACGGGAAATCACGCTCGCGCGCGACGACCGCGAGGTGCATCTCGCGGCGGCCGCCACCGCGCTCTCCGGCGACGACGGCCGCCCGGAAGGCGCGGTGATCGTGCTCGACGACGTCACGCCGCTCATCCGCGCGCAGCGCGTCGCGGCATGGCGCGACGTCGCGCGCCGTCTCGCGCACGAGATCAAGAATCCACTCACGCCGATCCAGCTCAGCGCGGAACGCATCCGCCGGCACCTGAGCGGCGCGCCGTCTCCAACCGGACCGCTCGTCGCCGAGTGCACGGACGCGATCGTCACGGAGGTCGGCGTGCTGATGAATCTCGTGGACGAGTTCGCCCAGTTCGCGAGGCTGCGCACGCCGAGGCTCCTGCCGGCGGACCTCAACCGCCTCGTGAGCGAGACGCTGGCGTTGTACGCCGCGGTGCTCCAGCAGGGGACGCTGAGGGTGGACGTGCGCCTCGCGTCCGTGCTGCCGGCCGTCAGGATGGACGCGGAGCAGATCCGGCAGGTCGTCATCAACCTCGTGGACAACGCCATGGAAGCCCTCGGTGGGCCGACCGCCGCGCCGAGGCCGGGCGGTGCTCCGCCCGCGATCACGCTGACGACGGCGCACGACGCGCGCAACGGCGTCGTGCGTCTTGTCGTGGCGGACAACGGGCCGGGCGTGCCGGCCGCCGACCGTGACAAACTGTTCATGCCGTACTACTCGACGAAGGGCCGCGGCAGCGGGCTCGGTCTGGCCATCGTCCGCCGCATCGTCGTCGAGCACGGCGGCGGCATCGAGGTGAGCTCGGCGCAGCCGTCCGGCACGGCGTTCACCATCGAGCTGCCCGAGGCATAGCGGACTCCGGTGTCATCCATCCTCATCGTCGACGACGAAGCGGGCGTGCGGGCGTCGCTGGGCGGCGTGCTGCGCGACGAAGGATATGCGGTGGACGCCGTCGCGAGCGGCGAAGCCTGCCTCGACGAGCTCGCGCGCCGCAGCGTGGACGTGGTCCTGCTCGACATCTGGCTTCCGGGCATGGACGGGCTCGTCACCCTCGAGCGGCTGCGAGAGCGCCACGTCGACGCGAAGGTGATCATGATCTCCGGCCACGCGAACATCGAGTCGGCGGTCAAGGCGACGAAGCTCGGAGCGTTCGATTTCATCGAGAAACCGCTCTCGCTCGAGAAGACCGTGTTGTCGGTGCGCAACGCCCTTCGCCAACGGCGGCTCGAAGTGGAGAACCTCGTGCTCCGGGCGCGGGTCGATCGGCGGCACACCATCGTAGGGGAGTGCCGGGTCGTCCAGCGGCTGCGGGAAGAGATCGCGATGGCGGCGCCGTCCAACGGCCGAGTGTTGATCTCCGGCGAGAACGGGACGGGCAAAGAGCTGGTGGCCCGGCAGGTTCACGCCCTCAGCCATCGCCGCGGCGGACCGTTCGTGGAGGTCAACTGCGCCGCGATTCCGGAGGAGCTGATCGAATCGGAGCTGTTCGGCCACGCCAGGGGTGCGTTCACGGGGGCCGTCGCCGATCGGCGGGGCAAGTTCGAGCTGGCCAACGGCGGCACGCTCTTCCTCGACGAAGTCGGCGACATGAGCCTGAAGACGCAGGCCAAGGTGCTGCGCGCGTTGCAGGAACAAGTGGTCGAGCCGGTGGGAGGGCAGACGAGCGTGCGCGTCGACGTCCGCGTGATCGCCGCCACCAACAAGGATCTCGTCGACGAGATCCGGCGAGGCACGTTTCGCGAGGACCTGTACTTCCGGCTCAACGTCATCCCGATCCACGTGCCGCCGTTGCGCGAGCGCGGCGACGACGTCATCCGCCTCGCGGAACATTTCGTGGCGGAGTTCTCGCGCGAGTACGGCCGGCGGCCGAAAGTGTTCTCGCCGGACGCCGTGGACGTGCTCCGCGCGTACGCGTGGCCGGGCAACGTCCGCGAGCTGCGCAACGCGATCGAGCGCCTGATGATCATGGTGCCGGGCGACGTCGTGGCGGCCGCGGATCTTCCGTTCCTCGAAGTGGCCGGCCGCGCGCGATCGGAGCCGGCCGCCAGCATCCTGCCGCTGTTCGACGCGCGCGAAGCCTGGGAACGGGCCTACATCCTCGGCGCGCTGTCGGTGTTCGACGGCAACATCTCGCGGACGGCCGACGTGCTGGGTCTCGAACGGAGCCACCTCTACAAGAAGATGCGAAGCCTCGGCATCGGTCCGGCGCGCGAGAAGGACGACGCGAGCACCTGACGGCTCGCAGGGACGCCGTGCCGATGTCGAACGCGCGCTAGTTCGGCCGGGAAGCGGCCGATAGGCTGTCGGCGCGGATGCCGCAATCGTGGAGCCGGCGTTCGAGAACGAACGTTTCGGCGTCGTGCCGCAGCCGGACGTGCGCAGCCACCGCAGCGGTCAGTGCTGCCGCCGGGGCCAGTCCGACGATCTCGCTGTCGACGATCGGAACGCCCGCGCGTGCCGCCTCGCGTGCGACGGCGTCGAAGGCGTCGACGATCGACGTCCGCATGAAGTCGGTGAGGTTCATCGAGACTTGCACCAGCCCGAGCGTCGGCAGATCCACGGCCATCGCCTTCAGCGCGGGCAGCCCGCCGGAGCTCGTCCGGATCGCCCGCGCGATGCGCCGTGCGACGCCGACGTCTCGCGACGCGAGCTGCACGTTGAACGCGATGAGCGGTGCGCGTGCGCCGATGACCGCGGCGCCGGCGGAGGGATGCAGCCGGGCCGGACCGAAGTCTGGCGCCCACGCGGGATCGCCGAGCCGCGTCGCGACACCATCGAGCCCGCCTCGTCTGATCTCGGCGAGATCGCGCCGAGCCGGCGTCGAGGCGGCGGCCTCGTAGAGAAACACCGGCAGGTCATGGCGCGCCGCGACCGTTCTCGCCACGTCGCGCGCGAGCGTCACGCACTCGGCCATCGTGACGCCGGCAATGGGGACGAACGGCACGACATCCACGGCACCGACTCGCGGGTGCGCCCCGGTGTGGCGACGGAGATCGATCGCGGCCACCGCGGTGTCGAAGAGGGCCAGCACGGCGGCGGCCACCTGCGCCGGGCTGCCGGCGAACGAGAAGACGCTTCGATGGTGGGTCGCGTCGCTGCTGACGTCGAGCAGACAGGCACCGCTCGATCGGATCGCGTCGGCACAGGCCTCGATCGCCGCGCGATCGCGACCCTCGCTGACGTTGGGGACGGATTCGACGCACGTCACCGGCGTGAGTTCTACCACAGGGCCGCGCGCGAGCGGCGGACGGCTTGTACCGAAGGCCGCGGGCCGGTATAATCCGCTCACCACTGCGCATGCCCGATCTCCGTCGCCTCGAGTCGCCCTTCGTCGAGGCTGCCGACCGCGACAGCCGGACCGAGGCACTGCTCGTCGAGGGCCTGGATCAGTACATCGCGGGCCGCTACGAAGACGCCATCCATCTCTGGACGCGCGTGCTGTTCCTGGACCGATCGCACGCGCGAGCCCGTGCCTACATCGATCGCGCGCGTACGGCGGTGGCCGAGCGGCAGCGGCGAGCGGACGAGATGATCCAGGCGTCGCAGGATCTGCTTGCGGAAGGGAAGACCGTTGCGGCGCGGGATCTGCTCGATCGCGCGGTCGCCGCCGCCGGCGACGACGACCGCGCCGCCGAGCTTCGCGCGCGGCTCGAGCGGATGGAGCGCGCGCGGCCTCCGGCCGATCGGCCTCGGCTCGCGGTCGTGGACGCGGTGCCGGTCCGCCGGCGGCCGTCGCGTGCCGCCGCCGCCGCGATGATCGCGGCGGGCGCCGGCGTGCTGGTGCTGGGATGGCTGGCCGTGTCGCGCGCGCGGGGATGGTTCGCGAACGAGTCCGCGACCCTGCCGCTCGCGGCGGCGACGAGGCCGGCGGCCCTGCCGGTGCTTTCCACGTCGGACGTCGCGCTCGTGCGTGCGCGGACCCTGTACTCGCGGGGGCGGCTGGCCGACGCGTTGCGCGCGCTCGACCGCGTCGACGCCGATGGCCCCGCCCGGCCGGATGCAGACCGGCTGAGGACCGAGATCCAGCAGTTGCTGCTCGCCACCGGACGTGGCGACGACTCCGCCGAATCACGACGCCCATGAAATGCCCGAAGTGCCACTACCTGAGCTTTGAACCGGAGCCGCGCTGCCGCAACTGCGGCTTCAGTTTCTCGCTGGCCGAAGAGCAGTCGGACGTGTTGATTCGCGCCCCGGAGGCCGGCGACGGACCATTCGCCGACCTCGACCTTCGGCCGGCATCGGCGCAACCGTCCTTCGACGAACCGACGTCCGATCGAGCCGTGAGCGGCGCCGCACTTCCGCCGGCCGCCAAGGCCGCCGTGCCGCCGGCCGCGCCGACACCGCCGAGGCCGGCCCCGACGACGGAGTTGCCGCTGTTCGTCAAGGCCCTCACGGCCAAAGAGTCGGAACCGGCTGTCCAGCGCGAGGAGCCGCTCGTCAAGGTCCCGAACGATCCTCGTCCACCGCTCGCCGTGCGGCGAAAGGCAGCCGACGCGGTGCAGCGTCCGCGATCGACGCCGACGCCGTCCGAGATGAAGAAGCTCGGGCCGTTCGACCGCGATCTGCTCGAAGACTTGCAGCGTCTCGAGCACCGGGCCGATTCCGGATCCGCGTACGCTGAGGGCTCGGCCGACATCGCCGGTGAACGGAAGGTGGGCGCGGGGGCGCGAGCTGCCGCGGCCGCCGTGGACGCGCTGTTGCTCGGCACGATGGCGTCGGCCGTCGTGTGGATCACGCTGCGATGGTGCGATCTGACCCTTGCGCGCGTGTCCGTGCTGCCGATCGCGCCGACGGCGGCATTCCTCCTGCTCGTGGGCGCGGGATACCTCTTGATGTTCACCGCGTTCGGCGGGCAGACGCTCGGAAAGATGGCGTTCGGCATCCGCGTGGTGAGCGAGGAGGAAGACACGGTCTCGGCGGTGAGCACGAGGCAGGCTGCCTTCCGGGCGGTGCTGACGTTGCCGTCGGTCCTGCTCTTCGGAGTGGGTTTCATCCCGGCGCTGATCGGCGACGAACGCGCGCTGCACGATCGGCTGACGCACACGCGCGTCGTGCGCGCATGACGCGGCTGGCGGTCCTGATCGCGACCGCCGGCGGCGCAGGCTTCGTCCCCGTCGCGCCCGGCACCGCTGGATCCGCGGTCGGCATCGCTCTCTACTGGTTCACTCGACACTGGAGCGCGCCCGCCCAGGTGACGCTCGTGATCGTCGTCTGCGCGGCAGGCGTGTGGGCGGCCAGCCGCGCGGCGCTGCACTTCCGGCGAAAGGATCCCGGCCAGGTCGTCATCGACGAAGTCGCCGGGCAACTGGTGACCGTGCTGCTGCTCGGCGTCGGCGCCGCCGGAGCCATCCTGGGATTCCTCGTCTTCCGACTGTTCGACATCGTCAAACCGTGGCCGGTGCGCCGCCTGGAAGCGCTGCCCGGCGGGTGGGGGATCATGGCCGACGACCTGGCCGCTGGTGCGCTCGGGTGGGTGCTGCTGCGGGGCGTCTCGTACCTGGCCCTCGGGGTCGCGTGATGGCGCTCGTCCGCACGGCGGAGATCATCGCGGTCGGCACCGAGATGCTGACGCCGCACCGCATCGACACCAACTCGCTGTTCCTGACCGGCCAGCTCAACGAGCTCGGGATCGAGGTTCGTGCGAAAGCGATCGTCCGCGACGATCGCGCCGAGCTGGCGACGATCCTCCGGGGGGCGCTCGCCAGGGTCGATCTCGTCATCACGACGGGCGGCCTGGGACCGACCGCCGACGACGTCACGAAAGAGGCGGTCGCAGAGGTGCTCGGCCGGCCGCTCGACGAAGACGCGGCCATCCTCGCCGCTATCCGCGCGCGGTTCGATCGGCGCGGGGTCCGCATGCCCGAGATCAACCGCCGGCAGGCACAGGTGCCGCGCGGTGCGCGCGTGCTTCCGAATCCGAACGGCACCGCACCGGGGCTGCTGCTCGACGCAGACGATCGGCTGGTCGTGCTCCTTCCAGGACCGCCCCGCGAGCTGAAGCCGATGTTCGAGGCCGAGCTGCGGTCGTGGCTCGAGCAGCGGACGGGCGGACGCCGCGTGCTGCGCCGCGCGATCAAGACGACAGGCCGGTCCGAGTCACAAGTGGAGGAGATCACGCATCCGATCTACTCGGCGCTCGGAGACGAAGAGGTCGAGATCACGACGACCATTCTCGCGACGCCGGGGCAGATCGAGTTGAATCTCTCGGCCGCGGGCGCAGACGTCGATCGGCTCGGTCGCCGCCTCGACGAGGGCGTCGCCGCGCTCGTCGCCGCACTCGGACCGTGTGTCTTCAGCACCGACGGCCGGACGCTCGAAGCGGTGGTCGGCGAGGCGCTCCGGCGCCGCGGGTGGCGTATCGGCGCTGCCGAGTCGTGCACCGGCGGCACGCTCCTGGGACGGTTGACAGAGGTGCCGGGCAGCTCGGCCTGGGTCGTCGGCGGCATCGTGGCCTACGCCAACGACGTCAAGGTTGCGCAGCTCGGCGTGCCGCGTACGCTCATCGACGCGCATGGTGCCGTGAGCGAGCCGGTGGCGCGCGCGATGGCCAGCGGCGTGATCGCGGCGCTCGGCGTGGACGTCGGCGTGGCAATCACCGGCGTCGCCGGCCCGGCGGGTGGCACCGCCGAGAAACCGGTCGGCACCGTCGTCGTCGCCCTGGCCACGTCGGCCGGCGGCGATCCGCTCGCGAGGACTCACGCCTTTCCCGGCGATCGTGACGCCATTCGTCGCCACGCGACGTCGGCCGCGCTCGAGATGGTGCGGCAGTCGCTCCAGCAGGCCTGAAACGAGCGGGGTCTAGAATGGGGCAGCATGCCTTTGGACTCGAGCCATCGCGCGACGGTGGTGGGCGCCGGCAGTTGGGGAAGCGCGCTCGCCGTGCACCTGGGCACGTCGGGCTACGACGTGCGTCTCTGGGGACGCGATCCGCACCTGGTCGCCGAGATGGCGTCGCGCCGGGCGAACCCGACCTACTTACCTGACGTCAGCTTTCCCGACACGCTCCGTCCGGACGCGGACCTCGCACGCGCGCTCGCCGGCGCGCGGTTCGTGATCTTCGCCGTGCCGTCGCACGGCCTGCGCGCGGTCGTCCGGTCGGCGGCTCCGGCCATTCCGAACGGCGCCGTCCTCGTCAGCGCGGTCAAGGGACTCGAGCCCGAGACGTTCGAGCGGATGTCCGACGTGGTCGCCGAGGAGACAGCCGGCCGGCACCCCGTCGTCGTTCTTTCGGGACCGAGCTTCGCGTCCGAGGTCGCGCGCGGTCTTCCGACCGCGCTCGTGGCCGCCTCGACCGACGCGGACGCCGTCGGCGCCGTGCAGGAGGAGTTTCGAAGTTCGTACTTCAGGCTCTACGGATCGGACGACGTCACGGGCGTGGAGGTGGGAGCGGCGCTGAAGAACATCATCGCGATTGCGGCCGGCGTCGTCGAGTCGGCGGCGCTCGGGCACAACGCGCTCGCCGCGCTCGTCACGCGCGGGCTTGCCGAGATCTCGCGGCTGGCGTGCGCCATGGGCGCGCGCCGCGAGACGCTCGCGGGGCTGAGCGGCCTCGGCGACCTCGTCCTCACGTGCACCGGGGCGCTCAGCCGGAATCGCCACGTGGGCGTCGAGCTCGGCTGCGGCCGGCCGCTCGCCGAGATTCTCGCGAGCACCCGGATGGTGGCCGAAGGGGTGAACACGACGGCCGCCGCGCTGGCGTTGGCCGAGCGGCGCGGGGTGGAACTGCCCATCGCGTGCGAGATGGCGGAGGTGCTCGCCGGCCGGCAGACGGCGATGGACGCCGTCGGCCGCCTCATGCTCCGTCGCCAGCGCGGCGAACGGGACGGAGCCGCCTGATGGCGTCGTTTCTGTCGCGCATTCGCGCCGGTCTCGCGAAGACCGCGCAGCAGATCAGGGAACGCCTCGGGCCGGCCGAGGAGGCCGGCACAGCCGCGGCGCCGGCGCGCGGGACGCCCTCGCGCGGCCGGCCGGCCGAGATCGACACGATCGAGGCGCTCGAAGACGCGCTGCTGATCGCGGACGTCGGACTGCCTGCGACCGAACGGATCGTCGACGAGGTGAAGCGCGATCGAAGCGGCGCCGTGCGCGACCGCGTGCAACGCGTGATCCTGCGCATGCTCTCCGATGTGCCGCAGACGCCAGACGCGAACGCGCGCCCGCACGTCGTCCTCGTCGTCGGCGTCAACGGTACGGGCAAGACGACCAGCATCGGCAAGCTCGCGAACTACTACAAGAACCGCGGCCAGTCGGTGATGGTCTGCGCGGCCGACACGTTCAGGGCCGCGGCGGTGGAGCAGTTGGCGATCTGGACGGAGCGCGCGGGCGTCGGTCTCATCCGCGCCCAGGCCGGCGCCGATCCGGCGGCCGTCACGTTCGACGCGGTGACGGCGGCCAAGGCGCGGGGCATCGACGTGCTCTTGGTCGATACCGCCGGCCGCCTCCACACGCGATCCAATCTGATGGCCGAGCTGGACAAGATTCGGCGGGTGGTCGGCCGCGAGCTGCCCGGCGCACCGCACGAGGTGCTCCTCGTGCTCGATGCCACCGTCGGGCAGAACGGGCTCGTGCAGGCCCGTGAGTTCCAGGCGGCGAGCGGCGCCACCGGGATCGTGTTGACCAAGCTCGACGGCACCGCCAAGGGCGGCGTCGCGATCGCGATCGCGCACGAGTTGAAGCTGCCGATCCGGTACGTCGGCGTGGGCGAGGGGATCGACGATCTCGCGCCGTTCGATGCGGCCGCGTACGTGGAGGCGCTGTTCAGCGAGACGTGGTGATCGCGCCGGCCGACGCGATCTTCATGGAGCGCGCGCTCTTGCTGGGCGAGCGCGGCCGCGGCCGGACCACGCCGAATCCCAACGTCGGCGCCGTGATCGTCTCCCCAGAGGGCATCGTCGTCGGCCAGGGCACGACGAAGCCGGCCGGTGGGCCACACGCGGAGATCGTCGCATTGGCGCGTGCCGGTGGCGCCGCCGCGGGCGCCACGCTCTATTGCACGCTCGAGCCGTGCTCGCACACCGGACGGACGGGGCCATGCGTCGCGCGGATCGTCGCCGCGGGCATCCGGCGCGTCGTGGCGGCGATCGCCGATCCCAATCCCAGGGTTCGCGGCGCCGGATTCGAGTATCTGCGCGCCCACGGTGTCGACGTGTCGATCGGACCTGGCGCGGACGAGGCCACGCGAGAGCACGCGCCGTTCGCCACCTGGGTCACCGCACATCGGCCCTTCGTCATCGCGAAGGTAGCGGTGTCCGCCGACGGGTTCGTCGGCCGGACGGATCGCCGCATCGGGCTCACGAGCCGGGAGGCCGACCGTTACCTTCAGCGCCAGCGCGCGGCTCTGGACGCCATCGCGGTCGGTGCCGGGACGGTGCTCGTCGACGATCCAGTGCTGACGGCGCGCGAGGCCTACAGATCCCGACCGCTGACGCGGGTGATCGTCGATTGGCGCGGCCGCGTGCCGGAGACGGCCCGTGTCTTCGCCACGCTGGATGCAGGGCCGGTCATAATGGTGGTGAGCACCCGAACCGTCGCCAGCCGGCCGGACCACTTTCGCCGGCTGTCCTCGGCCGGTGTGACGGTCGAGCCCTTCGACACGGTCGATCTCGGGACCGTGCTCGGGCGTCTCGCGGCGCGCGACGTCGTGTCGCTCCTGGTCGAAGGCGGCCCTCGTTTGCATCGTGCTCTGTGGCAGGCGGGGCTCGTCGATCGAGTGCAGGTCGTCAGGACGCCCGTTGTCCTCGACCATGGCGTGCCGAACGGACTGCCGGACCTTCCCGCGTCGCGTTCCCGCCGTCTCGGGCCCGACCTGCTGGTGGAAACGGATGTTCACGGGACTGATTGAAGCGATTGGACGGGTCGAGCGCAGCGACGGCACGTCGCGCGGCCGCAGGCTGCGGATTGCGACCGCGCTCGCAGCGGACCTGCGTCCCGGCGACAGCATCGCCGTGAACGGCGTCTGTCTCACCGCGACCGACGTGGACGACGCGGGGTTCTGCGCTGACGTATCGCGGCAGACGCTCGAAGTCACGTCGCTCGATCGGTTGACTGCGGGCCGGCTGGTCAACCTGGAGCGGCCGCTGCGAGCGGACGCGCGCCTCGGAGGGCACTTCGTGCTCGGCCACGTCGACGCCACCGGCCGGATTGCCGCGCTCAGGCCCGACGGCGACGGCTTCTGGCTCGACATCGACGTCCCGGCGCCGCTGCAGCCCTACGTGATCCCCAGAGGTTCGATCGCTGTCGACGGGATCAGCCTCACGATCGCGACGCTGACGTCGTCGGCCATCGGCATCCAGATCGTGCCGTTCACGTTCACTCACACCGCCTTGCAGCAGGCGAGCCGTGGTGACGTCGTCAATCTCGAAGCCGACGTGCTCGGCAAGTACGTCGCGCGGCTGCTGAGCACCGCGACGCCGGCGGCCGCCGGCGTGCTCGCCATGGAGCCTCCCCGATGAGCACCCCGTTGAAACTCGCCCGCCGCCCGCGCCGCGCCTCGTTCGCCACCGTGGACGCGGCGATCGACGCCCTCCGCAACGGCCAGATCATCATCGTCGTCGACGACGAGGATCGCGAGAACGAGGGGGATCTGACGATGGCGGCCTCCAAGGTCACGCCGGAGGCCGTCAACTTCATGGCGAGGTTCGGGCGCGGGCTGATCTGTCTGGCGATGCCGGGCGAACGGCTCGACCAGCTCGAGATCCCGCTCGAAGCCGCCGCGCACTCCACGCGGCGCGATACGGCGTTCTGCGTCTCGATCGACGCGCGTGAAGGCACGAGCACCGGCATCTCGGCGGCCGATCGCGCGCGGACGATCCAGGCCGCGATCGCGCCCGAGACGACCTCGCGCGATCTGGCCAGGCCCGGGCACGTCTTCCCGCTGCGCGCGCGCGCCGGCGGCGTGCTCGTGCGCAGCGGCCACACCGAGGCGGCCGTCGACCTCGCGCGCATCGCCGGCCTCGAACCTGCCGGCGTCATCTGCGAAATCATGAACGACGACGGCACGATGGCGCGCGTGCCCGAGCTGACCAAGTTCGGCCGCAAGCACGGCCTGCCGATGATCACGATCGCCGATCTGATCCGATACCGGATCAGGACCGAGCGCCAGGTGCGTCGCGTGGCGGTCGCGCAACTGCCCACCGATTACGGCCCGTTCACCGTCTACGGCTATGAGAGCGCGATCGACGGCGAGTCGCACGTCGCGCTCGTCCGGGGCGATATCGCCGACGGCGATGACGTCATGGTCCGCGTCCACTCCAAGTGTCTGACAGGGGACGTCTTCGGATCGCTGCGCTGCGACTGCGGGCCCCAACTGCACGCGGCGATGAAGCGGATCGCCGCCGAGGGGCGGGGCGTGCTGCTGTACCTCCATCAGGAGGGGCGGGGCATCGGCCTCGCCAACAAGCTCCGCGCGTACGAGCTGCAGGACCAGGGGCTCGACACGGTCGAGGCCAACGAGCGGCTCGGCTTCAAGGCCGACCAGCGCGACTACGGGATCGGCGCGCAGATCCTCCGGGACCTCGGGGTGCGCACGATGCGCCTGTTGACGAACAATCCGCGGAAGTTCGTCGGGCTCGAGGGCTACGGCCTCTCGGTGGTGCAGACGTTGCCGATCGAGATCCCGCCGTCCAACGAGTTCTCGCGCCGGTACCTCAAGACGAAGAAGGACAAGCTCGGGCACACGTTGACCGGCGTGTAGCGGTCGGCCCGTTCCGCGTCCGACGCGCGGCGCTGCGGGGCTGCCGGCGTGCCACCTGCCCATTCGGATGGCCGCCACCTGGCAGCCCGGGCATCGGCGGCACTGGGCATCAAGGCTGGGCCGAGTCGAGGCGAACGGGCCGGACTTCAGCCTTGAGCGGTCCGGCAAACTCCACTAAGATAAGCGTTTGCGCTTGGGGCAAGGCGTCCGGCCATGGACGCCGTCTCCAGGCTGTCGCGCCGAGCACCATGTTCGAGTCCCTCAGCTCCCGCCTCCAAGGCGTCTTCAAGTCCCTGCGGGGAGAAGCCCGGCTGACCGAAGCCAGCGTCGATGCCGCGCTTCGGGAGATCCGGATGGCGCTGCTCGAAGCCGACGTGAACTTTCGCGTCGTCAAGGCGTTCATCGAGCGGGTGCGGGCGAAGGCGGTCGGCGACGAGGTGCTGCGCAGCCTGACGCCGGCGCAGCACGTGGTGCGCATCGTCCGCGACGAGATGCTGGCGCTCTTCGGCAACGCCGCCGGCGGCTTGCCGCCCGCGGACCGGACGCCGCGCGTCGTCTTGATGCTGGGGCTGCAAGGATCGGGCAAGACGACGACGTCGGCGAAGCTTGCGAGGCTGCTGGCGAAACAGGGCCGTCATCCGATGCTCGTGTCCACCGACGTGCGGCGTCCAGCCGCCATCCAGCAGTTGTCCGTGCTGGCCGGTCAGACCGGTGTGCGGGTCCACGATCCCGAGGGGGAAATGGATCCGGTCGTCCGCGCGGCCGGGGCGCTGGCCGCGGCGCGCAATCTCGGCTTCGACACGCTGATCGTCGATACGGCCGGGCGCCTGCACATCGACGACGAGCTGATGGGCGAGCTCGAGGCGATCTCGCAGGCCGTGCAGCCGACCGACCGGCTGTACGTCGCCGATGCGATGACGGGGCAGGACGCGGTCCGGAGCGCCGGCGAGTTCAACCACCGTGTCGGCACGACCGGCGTCGTGCTCACGAAGATGGACGGCGACGCGCGCGGCGGCGCCGCGCTCTCGGTCGTCGGCGTCGTCGGCGTGCCGATTGCCTTCGCCGGCGTCGGCGAGCGCCTGCAGGATCTCGAGCCGTTCAACGCCGAGCGGCTCGTTTCGCGGATGCTCGGCATGGGCGACGTGCTGTCGCTCATCGAGCGTGCCGAGGAAGCGATCGACGAGGAGAGCCGTGAGCGCCTCGCCGCGAAGACGCGCCTCGACGACTTCACGCTCGACGACTTCCGCGACCAGTTGCGCACGATCAAGAAGATGGGCCCGCTCGACCAGATCCTCGGAATGATCCCGGGGCTGTCCGGCATGAAGCAGCTCAACGAGCAGCGCGCGCAGATCGACGATGGGCAGTTGACGCGTGTCGAGGCGATCGTCTGCTCGATGACGCCGGCCGAGCGCCGGAATCATTCGCTCATCAACGGCAGCCGCCGGAAGCGGATCGCGCGCGGCAGCGGCACGACGGTCGAGGACGTCAACCGGTTGCTCAAGCAGTTCGTCGAGATGCGCAAGATGCTCAAGGCGATGACGTCGATGGGTGGCGGCCGCAAGGGCCGCCAGCGGCTCATGCAGATGCTCAGAGGCAAGGCGTAGTCAGCAAAAGGAGATGGCATGTTAGCGATTCGTCTGCGGAGGGCTGGCTCGAAGAGCCGGCCGTTCTTCCGCATCGTGGTAACGGAAGCCAGGACCGCGCGCGAAGGGCGGTTCGTGGAGGTGCTGGGGCACTACGACCCGCGCACCCGGCCCGAGCGCGTCCAGGTGGATCGCGAGCGGCTGGCGCACTGGCTGTCGGTGGGCGCCGCGCCGAGCGACACCGTGAGGACGCTGATCGCGCGGATGCCCCCGCCTGCGGTGGCGGCGGCCGAGGCTGCGCCCGCCTCGTGAGCCGCGCGCGCGACGTCGTCGAGGTCGTCACCCGTGCGTTGGCGGCCAGGCCGGCGGAGGTCGAGGTGACCGAAGCCGAGCGGCGAGGCAACACGGTCGTGGAGCTGAGGATGGCGCCCGGCGAGCTCGGACGCGTCATCGGACGCGAAGGACGGACCGCCACGGCGCTGCGTACGCTGGCCGCCGCGGCCGGTGAGCTCGACGGCCGCAAGGTCGTGGTCGATTTCCACGACGAGTAGCCGCGAGCCCGTGGACTGGGACGCGATGGTCGTCGTCGGGCGGATCGTCCGTCCGCAGGGACATCGCGGGCAGGTCCTCGTCGCGCCGGAGACGGATTTCCCGGAGCGTCGGTACGAAACGGGCGCGACGCTGTACGCGAAGGGAGCCGCCGGGGTGGTTCCACTCCAGATCGCCTCGAGCCGGCCGCACCAAGGGCGGTGGGTGATTGCGTTCGGCGGCGTGGAGACGATGAACGAGGCCGAGGCGTGGCGCAACGTGGAATTGCGCGTGCCGGAATCGGCCCTGCAGCCGCTTGCGGCCGGCACGTTCTGGGTGCACGAGCTGGTGGGATGCGAGGTCGTCACCGTGCGCGGCGAGCGGATCGGGCAGGTGGCTCGCGTCGATCTGGCGACCGGCGTGCCGATGCTGGTGCTCGATGCCGCCGGCGAACCGTTGATTCCCTTCGTCGACGCCATCTGCCGGTCGGTGGACGTCGGCGCGCGGATGATTAGGATCGACCCGCCAGATGGGTTGATCGAGCTGAACCGGAAGCAGGCCTGACCCGCATGGTGGTGGACGTCATCACGATCTTTCCCGCGATGGTGCAGGCCATCCTCGCGGAGGGCATCGTGGCGCGGGCTCGCGCGAAGGGGCTGGTGGACGTCACGGTGCGCGATCTCCGCGACTACACGAGCGATCGGCACCGGACGGTCGACGACGTGCCGTACGGCGGCGGGCCCGGGATGGTGATGAAGCCCGAGCCGATGTTCCGCGCGGTCGAGGCCGTGCAGGCCGAGCACGGGCCGGCCACGTCGGTCGTGTTGATGTCGCCGCAGGGGCGCCGGCTGACGCACGCCGTGGCGGAGCGCTTCAGCCGCGAGCCCAGGCTGATCGTGATCTGCGGCCGGTACGAAGGCGTGGACGAGCGCGTGGTCGAGGCGCTGGTGACCGACGAGGTCTCGATCGGCGACTACGTGCTCACCGGCGGCGAGCTGCCGGCGATGGTGTTGCTCGATGCCGCCATCCGGCTGGTGCCGGGCGCCGTCGGCGACGCGGGATCGGTCGCCGAGGATTCGTTCGCGGGGCCCTGGCTGGACTACCCGCACTACACGCGGCCGGCGGAGTTTCGCGGCCGCGTGGTGCCGGACGTGCTGCTCTCGGGCAACCACGCCCAGATCGCGCAGTGGCGTCGCCGCGAGCGGTTGCGGCGCACCGCAGCGCGGCGTCCGGACCTCGTCGATCCGGCGGCGCTCGGCGACGAGGAGCGGCGGGAATTCGAGCGGATCAGGAAGGCCGCCGGACATTTTTCCGAGGAGTGACTGTCATGAAGGCGATCGAAGCTGTTGAGCAAGGCCACCTGACCGAGCGGCCCGCCATGCGTTCTGGCGACACCGTCCGCGTGCACGTGAAGGTCCGCGAGGGCGACAAGGAGCGCATCCAGGTGTTCGAGGGCTCGGTGATCGCCATGCATCGCGGCGGCGCGCGGGCCACGTTCACCGTGCGCAAGGTCTCGTTCGGCCAGGGCGTCGAACGCATCTTCCCGCTGCACTCGCCGACGATCGATCGGATCGAGGTCGTCCGCGGCGCCAAGGTCCGCCGGGCCAAGCTCTACTTCCTGCGCGACCTGCGCGGGAAGGCCGCGCGCATGAAGGAACAGAAGCGCGCCTAGCGCCCGGCAGGTTCGCCCGTGGCGTCGCGCGCCATCGAGAACGACATCCGCCGCGCCCGGTTCGCGCACGTGGCCGGCGTGGACGAGGTCGGCCGGGGCTGCCTGGCCGGCCCGGTGGCCGCCGGCGCCGTCGTCCTGCGTCCCGATCGGTACGTCGCGGGCGTGGCGGACTCGAAGCTGCTCACCGCGGCGGAGCGCGATCGGCTGTTCGCAGAGATCGTGGACGCCGCCGTGTGCTGGCACGTGGCGATGGTCGAGCCGGACGAGATCGACCGGCTGAACATCCACCGCGCGTCGCTGCACGCCATGCGCGCCGCCGTGATGGCGCTCGCGCCGCTTCCCGGCTTCGTGATCGTCGACGCGTTCCGCATCCCGGATCTCGTCATGCCGCAGCGGGCGATCGCCGGCGGCGATCGCCGCTGCACTGCCATCGCTGCGGCCTCCATCCTCGCGAAGGTCATCCGCGACCGGCACATGAACACGCTGCACGAGCGCGATCCCCGTTACGGGTTCGACCGGCACAAGGGCTACGCGACGCGCGAACACCTCGACGCGATGAGCCGCTATGGGTACTCGCCGGTGCACCGCCGCTCGTTCAGGCCGCCGTCGCTGTTTGATACGATGCAGGACTAATCGAACACCGGCATGGAGGTCTCGTCATCGCGCTGATCACCCGTCTGATCATCGCGCTCTATTTCATCGAGACGGGCCTGCTGCTGATCTGGGCGCCGTGGACCGCTTGGTGGAGGCGGAACTTCTTCGCGGCCGCCGTTCCCTGGATGGCGGTGTGGATGTCGACCGCGATCGTCCGCTGGGCCGTCGTGCTGATCGGCTTCATGACGCTCGTCGGCGGGCTGCGCGAGGCCCGTGGCCTGTTCGGGGACCGTGGATCGTCGGATGCCCGTCCGTCCAGGTGATCCTGCGCGGCTGACGCCTCCGGTCGTCTGCCTCGTCACCGACCGGCGGCAACTGACACCGGACGCCCGGACCGAAGCCGCGGCGCTGACGGCGCTCGAAGCCCTGATCGACGACGCCATCGCGGAGGGCATCGGGATGGTCCAGGTGCGGGAGCCCGACCTCGCGGCCGCGAGTCTCGCCGCGCTCGTGCGGCGGATCGTGTTGCGCAAAGGGGCGGCCGCGACGCTCGTGCTGGTCAACGACCGCGCGGACGTCGCGATCGTGGCGTCGGCCGATGGCGTGCACCTGCGCGCCAGCTCGCCACCAGCCGATCGGATTCGCCAGTTGCGCCCATCCTGGGTTCTGGGACGATCCGTCCACGCGGGCGAGCCGCGCGGCCTCGAGGACGACGTGGACTACGCGCTGTTCGGTACGGTGTTCCCGAGCGCGTCGAAGCCGGCGGGCCATCGCGCGGTCGGCCTCGACGGCTTGGCCGCCGCGGTCACGGCGTCGCGTGCGCCCGTCATCGCAATCGGGGGCATCGAGACGCCGGTCCAGGCGGCAGCCTGCGCGCGGGCGGGCGCCATCGGCGTCGCCGGCATCCGGCTGTTCCTTCCTGAAGGATCGGTTGCGGGCGCGCTCGGCGTCCGTCGGGCCGTGCGGGAGTTGACGGCGGCCATGGCCGCGGCTGCGTGAGATGGAGATGTCGATGGACGATCTCGGATTCCGGCTCAGGAGCGCGCGTGAGGCGCAGGGCGTATCGCTGCGCGAGATCGCCGCCCGCACGAAGATCTCCGTCGGCACGCTCGAGGCGCTCGAGCGCAACGACTACTCGCGCCTTCCGGGCGGGATCTTCGGGCGAGCGTTCGTGCGGGCCTACGCCCTCGAGATCGGTGCCGATCCTGACGAGACGGTCACGGCCTTCCAGGCGCGGCTGGAGGAGAGCGAGCGCGAGGCGGCCGAGCGCGGCGCGATTCGCGCCGAGATCAGCCAGGACGATCGCGATTTCCTCGCGCGCCAGCGGCTCGCCATCCGTGCCCTGCGCGCGGTGCTCGCGCTCGTCGTCCTCGTGGTCATCGTCGCGGTCGTTTGGTGGGCCCGGCGCCCTTAGCCCATTCGCGCCGCATCTCGGCCAGGCCGCTCATGTAGACGGCGGCGCGGTCCCGCTCGTCGGGCGTCTTCATCTGCTTGAGGCAGTCGATCGCGCGGCGCACGTCGCGATCGATCGTCGCGCGCGTCGTCGCGAAGTAGAGGCGTTTGATCTCGTCGAGCGGGTCCACGCGCGCGTCCAAGGCGTTTCGACCCGCGCATTATAATGGCGCCGCATGTGGCTGCGCGATTTCCGCCGTCATGTCGGCCGCCTGGCGATCGTGGGCTTCACCGGCGAGTCCGTGCCCGACAGCCTGCGCGAGCTCGCCAGAGCGTTCGATCTCGGCGGCGTCGTCTACTTCCGGCGCAACGTCCGCGACCCGCTGCAGCTCGCCGAGCTGTCGCGCGAGGTCGCCGCGCTCGCCGGCGACTGGCCGCTGTGGATCGCGGTCGACCAGGAGGGCGGCCGCGTGGCACGGCTGACGGCGCCCTTCACCGAATGGCCGCCCGCCCGCGTGCTCGGGCACAGCGGCGACGAGACGCTTGCCCGCCGGTTCGCGCAAGCCCTCGCCGCCGAGCTCGACGCCGTGGGAATCAACCTCGACTTCGCGCCGGTGCTCGACGTCCTCACGAACCCGGCCAATCCCGTGGTCGGCGATCGGGCGATCAGCGATCGAGCGGATGACGTCGCCCGCCTCGGCGCCGTCGTGATCCGGACCCTGCAGGAGGCCGGCATTGCCGCGTGTGGAAAGCACTTTCCGGGTCACGGCGATGCGAGCGTCGATTCGCACGAGGCGCTGCCCGTGGTCGAGCACGATCGCCGGCGCCTCGACGCCGTCGAGCTCGTTCCCTTCAGACGCGCGATCGCCGAAGACGTGGCGGCGATCATGACGGCGCACCTGCTGATGCCCGCGTTCGACGAGCGTCGCCCGGCCACGCTGTCGTCGCGCCTGATCAGCGGCCTGCTCAAGCGCGATCTCGGCTTCGGCGGGCTCGTCATGACCGATGACCTCGGGATGAAGGCCGTCACCGCGGAGATGCCGGGACCGGAGGCGGCCGTGAGCGCGATCGAGGCGGGCTGCGACGTCGTGCTGCTGTGCAACGCGCCGGTCGACGAGCAGGTGGCAGCGCTCGAGGCGCTGATCTACGCGGCCGAGTCCGGCCGGCTGACGACGGACCGCGTCGACGACGCGTTCGGCAGGCAGGCGAGGGCCAAGACACGGTTTCTCGCGCCGGCCCGCCGCGCGCGCGCCGGCCTCGATCGCGTCGGGGCGCTCGAACACCAGACCATCGCCCGGGACATGGCTGCGTGGCGCTGACGCCGACGACGCGCGGCGGGCTCACGAAGTTCCGCGGGGTCCCGCGGGGTGCCGGCATCGCGCTCGTCGCGCCCGCCAGTCCCTTCGAGCCGCGCGAGCTCGAGGCCGGGCTCGCGGAGCTCCGGCGCCTCGGCTTCGAGCCGCTCGTCGACGAAGACGCGTTCGACCGCCATCCGATCGTGGCCGGCACGCCCGAGCGGCGCGCCGCCCAGCTCATGCGCGCGATCGCGGATGACCGGACCGCGGCGGTCGTGGCCATTCGAGGCGGATACGGCAGCGCCGAGCTGCTGCCATGGCTCGACGCCGACGCGATTGCCCGCGCGCGCAAGGCGATCGTCGGCTACAGCGACATCACGTCGCTCCATGCCTATCTCCATACGCATGCCCGGGTCACGTCCGTCCACGGTGCGATGATCGACGGCCGGCTGTCGCGAGGCGAGGAGGCGTACGACCCGCGGTCGTTCGTCGCGAGCCTCGGGCCGACGCCGCTCGGCGAGCAGTCGTCGCCGGCCCTGGAGGTGATGCGATCCGGAGAGGCGTCGGGCGCGATGTTCGGCGGCACGCTCACGCAGCTCGCCGCTTCGCTGGGCACGCCGTACGCCTTCGACCCGCCCGCCGGATACGTGCTGTTCTGCGAGGAGGTCGGCGAGCGGCCGTACCGGCTCCGGCGGCTGCTGACGCAGCTCGCCCATGCGGGGCGGTTGTCGGGCGCATCCGCCGTCGTGGTCGGCGCGCTCGAGCGGTGCGATGAGCCCGGCGGCGGCATCACCGGCCGCGAGGTGATCGCCGAGTTCTTCGACGCGTTTCCTGGCCCGGTGCTGTTCGGGTTTCCGTCCGGCCACACCGTGGTGCCGTTCGTGAGCATCCCGCTCGGCGTCGAGGTGCGGGTCGTCGCCGCGCCGCATCGGCCGCGCGTGATTTTCGAAGAAGCGGCGGCAGAGTAGCATGGCGCGTTTTCACTTCATCGGGATCTGCGGCACGGCAATGGGCACGCTGGCGCTGATGCTCAGGGCTCGTGGCCACGACGTCCAAGGATCGGATCACGCCATGTATCCGCCGATGAGCGAGTATCTCGCGCGCCAAGAGGTGCGCGTGTTCGACGGATTCGATGCGGCGCACATCACGCCGGAGCTCGACGTGGTGGTGATTGGCAACGCCGTGTCACGCGGCAACCCGGAGCTCGAGAACGTGCTGGATCGCAAGATCCGGTACATGTCGCTGCCGGAGGTCATCCGCGAGCAGTTCCTCTGGCAGGCGCACTCGATCGTGATCGCCGGCACCCACGGGAAGACGACGACGACCGCGTTGACGGGGTGGCTGCTGACGGCCGGGGGACTGGATCCCAGCGTGCTCGTGGGCGGCATCGCGCGCAACTTCGACGGCAGCTACCGGCTCGGCAGCGGACGCGACTTCGTCATCGAGGGCGACGAGTACGACAGCGCGTTCTTCGACAAGACGGCGAAGTTCCTGAAATACCTGCCTGACGTCGCCGTCATCGGGAACCTCGAGTACGACCACGCCGACATTTACCCCGACATGGAATCGCTGCGCGTGGCCTTTCGCCGGCTCTTGACGCTCGTGCCGCAGCATGGCCGCGTGCTCGTCGGCATCGACAGCGCCGAAGCCGCCGGCCTGATTCCCTTCGCGCGTTCGAGCGTCGAGACGTTCGGGCTGGCGGCGGAGGCCGACTGGCGCGCCTCCGCCATCGAGGCCGCGGAGGGGAGAGTACGGTTCGACGTCTGGCATCGTGGCGAACCGTTCGGCCGGTTCGAGTCGCCGCTCCTTGGCGTCCACAACGTGCGCAACGCCCTGGCGGGCATCGCCGTCGGTCATGCCGTCGGGCTGTCGAGCGATGCGATGGAGAAGGGGCTGCGCTCGTTCGCCGGCGTCAAACGCCGGCTCGAGCTCCGAGGCGTCGTCCGTGGTGTGTCGGTCTTCGATGACTTCGCACACCATCCGACGGCGATTCTCGAAACGTTGCGGGCGGTCCGCTGGTCGTATCCCGGCCGGCGTGTCTGGGGCGTGTTCGAGCCGCGATCCGCGACATCGTGCCGCCGGATCTTCCAGGACGACTTCGCCCGGGCGTTCGCCGAATCCGGTGCGGACGAGATCGTGATCGCTGACGTCTTCCGCGGCACGCTTCCGCCTGACCAGCGGCTGTCGGTCGAGGATCTCGTCGCGGCCGTGACGACCGCGGGCGTGCACGCACGGCACGTTTCGACGGCCGCCAGGATTGCGGAGACGATTGCCGAGGAAGCGCGTGACGGCGACCTCGTGATCGTCATGTCCAACGGCGGCTTCGATGGGCTGCACGCACGGCTGCTCGAGGCCCTCGCCCGCTGACCGATGGATCTGCAGCGCTTCGATGCCGCGGCGGGGGAGTGGCTCGGCTTCGAGCGGCTGCGCGCGGACGTCCCGCTTGCGACGCTCACGACCTTTCGCGTGGGTGGGCCGGCCGATCGGCTCGCGGAGGTTCGCACGATCGAGGAGCTGACGCGCATCGTCGAGCTGGCGGCGTCGACGGACGTTCCCCTCACGCTGCTCGGCGGCGGCTCGAACGTGGTCGCGCCCGACGAGGGGATCCGCGGCGTCGTCGTGCGGCTGAACCTCGCGGCCATCACGCAGCCGTCGGCCGATGCCGTCAGGGCGGAGGCCGGCGCGACGATCAACGGGCTCGTGCGCTGGACGGTGGGACGTGGGCTCGCTGGCCTAGAAGCATGGGCCGGGACGCCGG
This sequence comes from Acidobacteriota bacterium, assembly GCA_020853395.1. Classification (NCBI taxonomy): domain Bacteria; kingdom Pseudomonadati; phylum Acidobacteriota; species Acidobacteriota bacterium. The sequence continues at coordinate 338,477 of JADYYY010000002.1, read as the reverse complement.
GGACGGTCGGCGGCGCGATTCACGGCAACGCCCACTGGGCTGGGCGCAACATCGGCGATCTCGTGCGGCGCGTGATGGTGCTCTCGCGCGACGGGCGCCAGGTGGTGATCGACGCCGCCGCGATGGACTTCGGGTACGACTCCAGCCGGTTGCAGCGTTCAGGCGAGATCGCGGTGTGGGCGGAGTTCACCGTGCGGCCGGGCGATCCCGAGACGCTCAGGGCAACGGCGCGGGCATCGCTCGCGTTCCGGAAGCGGACGCAGCCGCTGGCCGCGCCAAGCGCCGGCTGCGTCTTCCAGAACCCCGATCCGGACCGCGACCGCGTGCCGCCCGGCTTGCCGGCCTCGGCGGGCGCGCTGGTGGACCGGGCCGGGCTGAAAGGCTTCCGGGTGGGCGGCGCCAGCATCTCGGACCGTCACGCCAACTTCGTCGTCAACGACGGTACGGCGACGGCGGCCGACGTGCGCGCGGTCGTCGAAGCCGCGCGCCGCGCGGTGCGGGAGCGTTTCGGCGTCGTGCTGCGCGACGAAGTGGTCTGGCTCGGGAGGTCCTGATGGCGGAACTTGCACTGCGCGGCGGCCGGCGCCTGTCCGGGCGAGTGGCGGTGAGCGGCAACAAGAACGCCGCGCTGCCGATCCTCGCCGCGACGCTCCTGACGACCGACACCTGCGAGCTGCGCAACGTGCCGCGGATTCGAGACGTCGCCGTGATGAGCGCGCTCCTGCGATCGATCGGCGCATCGGTCGAAGGGGAGGGGACGTCGACGCTGCGCGTCACGTGCGGCGACATCGTGTCGGCCTCTCCCGATGCGGCGCTCACCGGGCGGCTGCGCGGTTCGGTGCTGCTCTTGGGCGCCCTGCTGGGCCGCATGGGCCGCGCCGTGCTGGCACCTCCCGGTGGCGACTTCCCCGCGCGGCGGACGATCGCCACGCACGTCCGCGCGCTCCTTGCCATGGGGGCACGCCTCGTCGACACGCCGTCCGGCTACACGCTCGAGGCGGGATCCGGGCTGACGGGTGCGTCGATGTACCTGCTCGAAGCGTCGGTGACCGGCACCGAGACCGCGTTGCTCGCCGCCGCGCTGGCGAAGGGCGCGACCGAGATCCGGAACGCCGCATGCGAACCACACGTCGCCGAGCTCTGCACGTTTCTCGAGAGCATGGGTTGCGGGGTGGAGGGGATCGGCACGTCGACGATTCGCATCGACCCGCCCGGCCGGCTCCGCGGCGCGACGCACACCCTGCGCGGCGACTACATCGAGGCTGCGTCCTGGGGCGTCGTCGGGGCGATCACGGGCGGCGAGGTCGAGATCACCGGCGCGTGCGCGGAAGACCTCGAGCCCATCGCCGCCGTGATGGCCGAGATGCGGCTCGACTTCGACCTGGCGGATCAGCGTTTCGCCGTGCGTCCGTCGCAGCTCGTCGGGATGCGGCGGCTGACCACCGGGCTCTGGCCGGCCTTCCCGAGCGACATCGTCAGCCTCGTGACCGTGCTGGCGACGCAGGCCGCCGGTGCCACGCTCGTGCACGACTGGATGTACGAGCTTCGGCTCTTCGCCCTCGAGCAGTTGAGCGCCATGCGCGCGGATCTGTTCCTGTGCGATCCCCACCGGATCATCGTCACCGGTCCGACGAAACTGCGAGGCCGGACGCTCGACAGCCGCGACATCCGATCCGGCATGGCGCTCGTGGCGGCGGCGCTCGTCGCCGAAGGAGAGAGCACCATCCTGGAGATCGAGACCGTGGAGCGGGGCTACGAAGACCTGGTGGACCGGCTTCGCAGCCTGGGCGCGGACGTCGTGCGCTACGGCACCTGAGCCGGCCGCGCCGGCTGGCCTTGCGTTCCCGCTCGGCGCACTTCGACGCCTTTGGGAATGGTGAAGGCGAAGGTCGAGTCCGGAAGACCCTGGTTCTCGCGCAGGTTCGAGAACTCGAAGCGCTGCACGCCGCCCTGGGCGTCCACGACCGTCAGCCCACGAAGCTGCAGCGACGACCGGTCCACGGCCAGCGTCAGCGTCTTGAAATCCGGCTGCGGCGCGGCCGGCATGAGCGTGAGGCGCCAGTCGTTCGGACCGCGCTCGACGTCGGGATCCGGCGTGAAGTCCCTCGTGAGGTCGCCGCGGCCCGCGAGCAGCAGCAGCGCGGTCGACGCCTGCGAGTCCTTCGGCATCGGGCTCACCTGGACGATCTTGTCCTTCGGCAGATAGAAGTAGAGCTGCGAGCCGTCGGCCACGAGCTCGCTTCGGCTGCCGGTGCTCGTCACCCACCGCATGCGGCCCGGCTTCTTGACGGCAACCTTGCCGCGGTCGACGTAGGTGCCGCGGCTGATCGCGCTCGTCTGCGTCTGCGTGAAGTCGGCGGTGAAGTCACGGACCGACGCGTAGCGCGCCTGGATGCGCGCCGCGAGATCGGCAGCCGCCGGTGGCGCCTGCGCCAGCACGCTGGACGCGGCAGCGAGCAGGACCGTCAACGTGAGTCGGGTTGGACCCATAGGGCCAGTCTAGCAGCCCGTCCAGGGGCCGTGCGCGCTCCGGAGCTCGGCGCGGCTACCGAGGTCCTATAAGATGCCGTCGTGGAGTACATCGTCAGATACCGCGCCATTCGAGACGACAAGATCATGTGCGAGGTCGTCGGCCTCGACGATCAGAAACGCCCGACGGGTCCCATCGTTGCCAAAGGCACCGGCTACTCGAAGAAGGACGCACGGGCGGCGGCGCTCACCGCCGCGCAGGATCCGGCCGTCAAGGCCATCCTGGAGCAGGCGCCGGTTTAGTGCCTGCCGCCGCGCGCCCTGACGCGGCGGCCGAGCCTGCGGATGAGCGCCCGCCGCAGTCGAGTCGAGCTGCGCCAAGGCACCGCGAAACGGCTCTGCGCTCGCGTCGGGCCGGCGGGCGGAGTCGACCAGCCGCTGAATGGCGGCGGGTAGCGATTACAGGGGGTCCGGTGCGTTTGGCGCGGCCCAGCACGTCCGCGGCTGACGAAATGCCCGAGGCACCGGCGTGACCGGCCGGAACGGTGATTGCTCTCCTAGTGCGTAAACGCGCGCGAGCGCGAGGGAGCGCGCGATGGGGCACGACCGCAACCCGTCTCTGGTGGACGACGAGCTCGATGGTCGATTCGAGTCGGGCGGACTGCAGTTTCTGTGGGCCGAGCTGACCGCGGGTTCGACGCTCGCCGGCCTGGCGCGCACCGCGCCGCACGATCGTGAGAACCGGCACTGGAGTCGTCGCCAGGCACAGGCCGCCTACGACACGGTGGTCGCGTTCCTGCCGTTGCTCGCCTTGACAGCCGAGGAACACCGGCAGGTCTCCGCGGCGTTGGAGGCGCTGCGCCAGGACATCGAAGCGATTCCCGTTGGCTGACGCGCGCGCGTCGATCCGAGATCCTGGTCGAGCGCGCCGTCTGCCGCGCGCACATGTAGCCCTATCTCATTCGCAATCGATGCACGACGCGGAGGGCTGGTCGATGCGTGGACGTGCGGACCGGCGCCGATACGGGGCTGGCGTGCCGTCCAAGCGAGAGCCGCGGCATCACGTGCCAGGGCTTCCGACACACCGGCGCCACCGATTCGGATCACGCCCACTCCCCGTCCCAGACGACCACGCCGTTCCCCGACGCGCGCCCAGCGTGGTGAGAATCAACTCGTGTTCTCGGGGCGAGCTATGGTTCCCGGGGATACCGTCGTGTTGACACGCTAGCCCCGTATCTCGGGTTCAAGACGCCCGTGGAACCAGCGGTTCCGGCGCCTTGACGAGCTTCGGGAGATCCGCAGTGACGACTTGCCACACGATGTCTTCGTCCACGCCGAGATAGTCGTGCACGACTTTGTGGCGCATCCCGACGATGTTCTCCCAAGGGATTTCGGAATGGGCCGCTGCGAACTCGCGTGACACTTGGCGGGCCGCTTCGCCGATCACCTGAACGAGATGAATGAGGGCGAGGCGCAGGTTCTCATCGGTGTCGTAGGTCTCGCGGGGAAGATTCTTGACCTTGGCCACCGCCTTCCTCGCCATGTCGAGCATGTGCCCGACGTAGACGAGATCACGCGGCGACATACAGCGTTTCGGCCTCCCGCAGCACTTGTTCTCTGATCCGCTGGTTCAGAAACTTTGGCGTGACGAGGTCCACCCGGCGCCCCTGGAACAACGCAGACAGCTCGCGCTCCATACTGACGAAGTTGAGTCCAGGAACATGACCTGGCTGGAACTCCACCAGCACATCGACGTCGCTATGTAGGCCGAAGTCGTCGCGGAGTGCCGAGCCGAAGAGCGCCAGTCGCGCGATACGGTGCCGCTGGCAGAACGCCGTCACCGCGCCGCGGTCGATGACCAGATGAGGGCTCACGATGGCCATGATACGCCCTCGACCGACCCGAGCGTGAAGCGACGCCCGCTGACCTCGGCACCCGCACCCCAAGGCGCCCCCGACAGAAGCTGGTACCTCGACCAGCTTCTCGGCTATACCCTCGAACACGCTGATTCTGTGAAAGTCTATTTGGTGGACGGCGCGAGGCTCGAACTCGCGACCTCCGCGTTGCGAACGCGGCGCTCTCCCAGCTGAGCTAGCCGCCCACTCGTGGCGTGTCCGCCGTGCGTACGATGGCGTCCGCACGGCAGGCAACGACCTCACAGTCTAACACGTGAGGTCGTCAACTGCCCGCGAGCACATCCAAGTACCGCGTGGCGCTGCCGGTGTTGAGGACGACGACGATTTCCTGCGGTTTGATCTGGCCTTCGCTGGCCAGCACGCGCAGGGCGTGCACGACGGCGCCCGTGCCGGGCGACGCGCTCAGCCCTTCCGTCTGACCGCACTCTTTCACGCCGGCGATCATCTCGGCGTCGCCGACCGCCGTGGCGACGCCGCCGCTCTCGCGGATTGCGCGGAGCGCCAGCGCGTCTCCCGACGTGTCGGGAATCCGCAGATCGTCCGCGATCGTCTGCGGCCGGTCCCACGCCACCGCTTTCTCGGCGCCGGCGCCGAAGGCGCGGACGAGCGGCGCGCAGCCAGCCGCCTGCACGCAGACGAGGCGCGGCCGGCGGACCGGATCGATCCAGCCGAGCGCCGCCATCTCGGCAAACGCCTTCCAGAGGCCCACGACGGCCGTGCCTTCTCCGACCGGGCAGCCGATCCAGTCGGGGAGTTGCCAGCCGCACTGCTCGGCCAGCTCGTAACCAAGGGTCTTCTCGCCTTCGAGCCGATACGGCTCGTGAAACGCGGTCACGTGATACCAGCCCGACGTCGCCACGCGATCGGATGCATGCGCCACGGCGCTCGTCGCTGGGCCGTCCACGAGCGTCACGACCGCGCCCGCCAGCTCGCACTCCTTGACGAACGGCCGGCGCGCATCACGCGGCATGAAGACGCGGGCATCGAGGCCGCCTCGCGAGGCGTACGCGGCCATGGCCGGCGCGCCGCTGCCGGCCGTCGCCATCGTGAGCACGCGGGCGCCGAGGTGCAGCGCGCGCGTCGCGGCGGTCGCCATGCCGCGCGCGCGGACGGTGCCGGTGGGATTCGCGGATTCGTCCTTCACGTACAGCCGGTCGAGCCCGAGCGCCTTGCCGAGCCGCCGTGTGCGCAGGAGGGGCGTCCACCCCTCGCCGAGCGACACCGGCGGATCGACGCCGTTGTCGCTCTCGAAGAGCGGCAGGATCTCCTGGTAGCGCCAGAGCGAGGTATCGCGGCCGGCGAGCGACGACTTCGGCCATCGCCGCGCGGCCGTCAGGTCGTAGCGCGCGAGCAGCGGCGCGCCGCACGTGCACGTCTGGTGGCGCTGCCGCGGATCGAAGGGGCCGGCACCGCACGGTACCGAGCACTCCAGGTGGGAGAAGAACGTAGGCACGCTACCGGCCGAGCAGCTCTGCGTCCTTCTTCTTCTGGACGTCGTCGATGAGCGCCACGTGCTGATCGGTGATCTTCTGCACGTCGTCGAGCGCCCGCCGCTCATCGTCTTCCGAGATCTTGTGCTCCTTGAGGAGCTTCTTCAGCCGATCGTTCGCGTCGCGCCGGACCTGACGCACGGCGTTGCGGCCGTCCTCGGCGTACTTGTGCGCGAGCCGGGACAGCTCCTTGCGCCGCTCCTCGGTCAGCGCGGGCACCGGCACGCGGATGACCTTGCCGTCGGTCGTGGGGTTCAGCCCGAGATTGCTCTTCTGGATCGCCTTCTCGATCGGGTGGAGCAGCGATCCGTCGAACGGCTGCACTGCGATCACCGTCGGCTCGGGAATCGACAGCGACGCAACTTGATTCAGGGGCATCGTCGTTCCGTACGCCTCGACCTGCACGGGATCCAGCAGGTTGACCGACGCGCGGCCGCTGCGCAGGCCCGCCATCTCGCGCCGGACGTGCTCGATCGCGGTGTCCATGCGCTTCTTCACTTCGACGCCCAGGCTCTTGATGTCGTTGACGTCCATCACCTACACCCTTGCCTTTACCGGCTGCCGCATCGTTCGTCAGGCCGTGACGGTCGTCCCGACCGGATCGCCGAGAATCACCCGCCGGAGGTTCCCGGGCTCTCTCAGGTTGAACACGATGATCGGCAGCTTGTTGTCCATGCACAACGTGATCGCCGTCGAGTCCATTACCTTGAGCTGCCGGTCGATGACCTCCAGGTAGGGAATGGTCTCGTAGCGCTTGGCGCTCTTGTCCACCATGGGATCGGCCGTGTAGATGCCGTCCACCTTGGTCCCTTTCAGGATCACTTCAGCCCGCATCTCCATGGCGCGCAGGGCTGCCGCGGTGTCCGTGGTGAAGTAGGGATTGCCGGTGCCGGCCGCGAACACGACCACACGCCCTTTTTCGAGGTGGCGCAGGACGCGGCGGCGGATGAACGGCTCGGCCACCGCCCGCATTTCAATGGCGGTCACGACGCGCGTCGTGACGCCAACCTGCTCGAGCGCGTCCTGCAGCGCCAGGGCATTGATGACCGTGGCCAGCATGCCCATGTAGTCGGCGGTCGTCCGGTCCATCCCGCCGCGGGCGCTCGCCGCCAGCCCTCGAAACAGGTTGCCGCCGCCGATGACGATGCCGATCTGGACGCCGAGCTGCTGAACGTCGCCGATCTCCCGGGCGATCTGCGTGGCCGTCGGCGGGTGGATGCCGAACGCCTGATCGCCCATGAGCGCTTCGCCGGAGAGCTTCAGCAGGACGCGAGAGAAGGCGGGACTCGGCACGAACGGCAATTATAGTAGGGAAGGGTCGAGTTCCGAGTTGGGCGTCCTGACTTCTGAGTCCACGCGCGACTCAGCACCCAGGGCTCAAATCGGAACTCGCCGCCGCCGCTCAGGACGACGAGCGTTCTCTACTGTTCTCCGACCTTGAACCGGACGAAGCGGGCGACGTTGAGGTTCTCGCCGAGCTTGGCGATGGCAGCCTGGAGCATCTGGCCGACGGTCGTCTTCGGATCGCGGATCGACGGCTGATCGACGAGCACGACCTGCTCGAAGAAGCTGCCGAGCTTGCCGTCGATGATCTTGTCGATCACCTGCGCCGGCTTGCCGGCGTCCTGCAGTTGCGCGCGGTAAATCGCGCGCTCACGCTCGAGCACCTCGGCCGGCACGTCCTCGCGCCGCACGTACTGGGGGCTGGCGGCCGCGATCTGCAGCGCGATCTCCTTCATCAGCGTCTGGAAGTCGTCGGTGCGCGCCACGAAGTCGGACTCGCAGTTCAGTTCCAGGAGCACGCCGACCTTGCCGCCGGCATGGATGTACGCGTAGATCTGGCCTTCGGTCGTCGACCGTCCCGTCTTCTTGGCGGCCTGGGCGAGCCCGCGCTTCCGGAGAATCGTGCGGGCCTCCTCGATGTCGCCTCCCGACTCCTGCAGCGCGGCCTTGCATTCCATCATGCCCGCGCCGGTCAGATCGCGAAGCTGCTTCACGAGTGCGGCGGTAATCTCTGCGGCCATAGTCCCTCTCGATGGGGAAGCGGGCGTGGCGCCTCGGGCGCAGCCCGCGTTCTGCTGAACGATCGCCGGGCGATGCCCGGTGCTCGGACTCTTCTGTCGGCGGCCGGCAGCACGGACGCCGCCGGCGCCTGGGTTGATACGTGACGTGGAGGACGGATCGAGCGGCTACGCCGGAGTGGCGGCCTGCGGCGCGGGCTGCGATACCGGCGGCTGCGGCACGGGCGCGACTTTCGTCTCGGCGGCGCCGGCCGATTCGGCCAGGCCGCGGCCGGCGAGCACGGCGTCGGCGATCGCGGCCGCGAACAGCCGGATCGACCGCAGCGCATCGTCGTTGCCCGGGATCACGTATTCGACCTGGTCCGGATCGCAGTTCGTGTCCACGACGCCGATCACCGGGATCTTCAGCTTGCGCGCTTCGTCGACGGCGATCTGCTCGTGCTTCGTGTCGACGATGAAGATGGCGTCGGGCAGCCGCGACATGCCGCGGATGCCGTCCAGGTTCTTGGCCAGCTTGCGCCGTTCCTTGTCGTACCGCGCGATCTCCTTCTTCGACAGCGTCTCGTACCGGCCGTCGGTGGTCATCGCCTCGAGCTCGCGCAGCCGCGCCAGGCTGCGCTGAATCGTCGAGAAGTTGGTGAGCAGGCCGCCGAGCCAGCGCTGGTTCACGTAGAACATCTGGCAGCGCTGGGCTTCTTCGAAAATCGCGTCCTGGGCCTGGCGTTTGGTGCCGACGAACAGCATCGTGCCGCCCTGACCGGCGACGGTGGTGGCGAACTCGATGGCCTCGCGGAGGAGCTTGGCCGTGCGGCCCAGGTCGAGAATGTAGATCCCGTTGCGCTCGCCGAAGATGTATGGCTTCATCTTCGGGTTCCATCGCTTCGTCTGGTGGCCGAAGTGCACGCCGGCCTCCAACAAGTCCTTCAACGCGATCGCACTCAAGCTGGGTCGTCTCCTTCTCAATGAGCCTCGTCGAGGCCCTGCGCCCTCCCAGGAGGACGGCGCCGCTGCCGTTACCGTTTGCTGAACTGGAAGCGCTTGCGGGCGCCCGCCATCCCGTACTTCTTGCGTTCCTTGGCGCGCGGATCGCGCGTGAGCAGCCCTGCCTTGCGCAGCGCCGCGCGCAGCTCGTCGTTGTAGCCGAGCAACGCCCGCGCGATGCCGAGCCGTAGCGCGCCGGCCTGGCCCGACACGCCGCCGCCCATCGTCGTCGCCACGACGTCGAAGCGTTCGGCGGTCTCCGTCACCACGAGCGGCAGCCGGATGTTCAGCCGGTGCGTCTCGGTGGGGAAGCTCGTCTCGATGGGCTGGTGGTTGACCGTAATCTGGCCCGAGCCGGGCCGAAGGAACACGCGGGCGGTGGACGTCTTGCGCCGGCCGGTGCCGTAGTACTGCGTCGTAGCCAAGTTACACGACCTCGAACTGTTGGGGTTTCTGCGCCGCGTGAGGGTGATCGCCCGCGATGTACACCTTGAGCTTGCGATACATCGCTTCCCCCAGCTTGTTCTTCGGCAGCATGCCGCGCACGGCTTCCTCGACGATGCGGGCGGGGTTCTTCTTGCGCACGATCTTCGCGCGCTCTTCCCGGAGGCCGCCTTCGTAGCCGCTGTGGTAGCGGTAGAGCTTCTGATCTTCCTTGCGGCCGGTGAGCCGCACGCGGCCGGCGTTCACGATCACCACGAAATCACCCTGATCGAGGAACGAGCTCCAGGTCGGTTTGTGCTTGCCTTGCAGCAGGCGCGCGGCCTGGCTGGCGACTCGTCCCAGCACGCGGCCGTCCGCATCGATGAGGTGCCACTGTCGCGTGTCCGTCCGAGCGGCAGTGGTCTTGCCCGTGACCATTCGTACCCTTTCAGCCGAATTCAAAGAACGGCAAACCCAGATGATACGAGGGGATCGCGAAAAAGTCAATCTTCAGGCCGGTCGAACGCGGTCGCGCTCGACGACGGCCGCGCGATCCACAGCCTTACAGAACTGTGCGGCAGTCGACAAGTGTCGATCCGATCGAGCGTTGTCGCGCCACGCAAGCCCGCCAGCCCCTGGCTGACGCTCGCGAGAGCCGGCTTCGCGGTGTCTTGGCACCTGCCTTGCCTTGTGACCAGCCGGCATGCAACTCGGCTCTGCCTTCCGTTCGCCCATCGTCGGGCTCGACATCGGTTCAAGCGCGGTCAAGGCCGTTGTGCTGCGGCGCAGCCGTGCCGGTTGGTCGCTCGTCTCGGCCGGCGAGGCGCCGGTGCCCGACGACGCCGCGCGCGAGGGCGCCTCTGATCCCACCGTCGTGAGCGAGGTCGTCAGCAGCCTGCTCGACTCGCTGCGCCTGCGACGAGCGCGCGTCGCGGCCGCGCTCGCCGGTCACTCGGTGATCGTCAAACGGCTGTCGCTGCCCAGCATGACGGACGCCGAGCTCGCCGAGGCCATCCCTTGGGAAGCCGAACAGTACATCCCCTTCGATCTGAGCGAGGTGCAGCTCGACTACCAGGTCGTCAAGATCGGCACCGATGCGGGCCGCAACGCGCTCGACGTGCTGCTCGTCGCCGCCAAGCGCGATCGCATCGACGACCGCACCGGCATCGTCGTCCAGAGCGGACGACGGCCGGTGGTGCTCGACATCGAGGCGTTCGCGCTGGCCAACGCGTACCGGATGAACTACCCCGAGCGCGACGACCAGCTCGCCGTGCTGTTGCACGTCGGACGGGCGCTCACGCTCGTCTGCCTGCTCGAGCACGGCCAGCCCGTGTTCACCCGCGACATCGCGGTGGGCGGTGGGCTGCACCTCGAGGCGCTGAAGCGCGAGTTCGCCGCCGTCGGCACGGACGACCTCGCCGCCAAGCGCATGCTCCACGGCCAGATGCCCGCGCACCTGCCGCCCGAGCAGGTGTCGGCGGTGCTGCGGCAGGCCAGCCAGCGGCTCGTCGCGGAGGTCCGCAGCACGATCGACTTCTATCGAGCGACCGCGCCCATCGAGAAGATCTCGCGCGTGGTCGTCTCGGGCGGCGCCTGTGACGCCGTTGGCTTCACGGAGCTGCTCGGGGCGGAGTTCGGCGCGCCGGTCGAGGTCTTCGATCCCTTCCGCCGCGTGACGCGGCCGAGCCGTGGCGCCGCGGCCGATGCGAGCGGGCCGGCATATGCGGTCGCTGTCGGCCTGGCGATGCGGCAGGAGGGCGACCGGTGATCAAGGTCAACCTCCTCTCGACCACGCCTGGTGCCAAGCCGCCGCGCGTCTGGATTCCCGCAGAGCAGCGATCGGCGGCGATCGGCCTCGCCATGCTCGTCGTGACGGCCGTCGGCGTCGCTGGCTGGTGGTACTACCTCAGCAGCGTCAAGGCCGATATCGATCGCCGGATCAATGCCGCGGACGCCGAGCTCGTGCGCCTCAAGGACGCCGCCAAGCTCGTCGAGAAGGTCACCGCGCGCAAGACGGAGCTCACCGAGCGTCTTGCGGTCATCGCACGGCTCCAAGCGGCGAAACGCGCGCCCGTGACGCTGCTCGAGACGCTGAGCCTCACCCTGCCGGACGGCCTGTGGCTGCTCGAGGTCAAACAGGCCGGCACGACGGTGCAGGTGGAGGGCCGGGCGCTGACGCTCACCGCCGTCACCGACCTCGCCGAGGGCATGCAGAACTCCGGCGTCTTCCAGCGTCCCGTCGAGATCCTGACGACGAGCACGGAGGCCGTTGAAGAAACGACGGTCGTGCGGTTCAGCGTCAAGGGGGAGCTCACCGCGCCGTCACTGCCCAACACCGCGGAACACGCCCGCGCGCCAGGCGCCGTCGTGAGCACCGCCGTTGCCCGTCCGGGAGCATGAGCCAGTGGCAAAAAGCCTTCACGAACTCTCATCCCGCTCGCAGCTCATCGTCTTCGTCGTGCTCTGCGTGATGGCGGTCGGGGCCGCGTGGCAGGTGCTGCTCGGCCCGGCCGACGCGGAGATCACCGCGGCACGGACGCGGCTCGGCACGGTGGAAGGCGAAGTCCGCAAGGCGCAGCTCGTGGCCATGAGGCTTCCGGCCGTGCAGCGGGAAGTGCGCGCGCTCGAGCTGTCGCTGAAGGAAACCGAAGCCGTGATTCCGGCCGAGAAGGACCCGCAGGACGTGCTGCGCAGCCTCCATCAGCTCGCGAGCGACTCGCAGCTCGACATCGCGAGCTTCGCGCCGAAGCCGATCGTCGCCAAGGCGCAGTACACCGAGTGGCCGATTCAGCTCGGCCTCGAGGGCACCTATCACGACCTCGGCCGCTTCTTCGATCGCGTGGCGACGATGTCGCGGTTGATGTCCGTGTCGGACCTCCAGTTGAAGACGAAGACCAAGTCGGCCGGGCGCGGCAGCATCAGCGCGTCGTTTCTCGCGACCACGTTCGTCTTCCAGCCGGACCTCGCCGACCTTCCGGGAGAACGTCCATGAAAACCGCCGTGCTCGTGCTCGCGCTGGCCATGCCGTCGATCGCCGCCGCGCAAACCTCCGCGACGGCGCTGCCGATCGCCGCGCCGGCCGCGTCGATTCCGGTCGGCAGCCGCGTGGGCGAGGTCGTCACGGGATACGACGATGGCGGGCGGCGCGACCCGTTCGGGAGCCTCGTGCTGTCGAAGCGCGCCGCGACACCGGCCGACGGCCGTCCTCGCTCCGGGCTCGCCGGCCTCTCGCTCGCCGACGTCGTCGTCAAGGGCGTCGTCCGGAACGGCACCACGATGCTCGCGATTCTGGAGTCGCCGGGCCGGCAGTCGTTCGTGACCAGGGTGAAGGACCGCCTGATCGACGCGACGGTCGTGAGCATCGACCGCGACGGCGTGGTCTTCAGCGATCGATCCGGCGGCACGCCGACCGAGGTGCGCAAGCCGCTGCGTCCGCAAGGAGAGGAAGTCCGATGAGGAACATGCGCATCTGGGGATTCGGCGTCACGCTGGCGGTGGCCGGGGCGCTGGCGGGCGAGAGCGCCGGCCCGATGACGGTGCTCGCCGCACCCCAGGCACCGCAGGCGAACGTGCTGCGGCAGTTCAGCGGCACGCCGATCGACGTGGACTACCAGGGAGCGAACCTGCGCGCCGTGTTGAGGCAGTTGTCCGAGATCGGCGGCATCAACCTGGTCATCGACCCGAGCGTGCCGACGAACGCCACGGTCGATCTCAAGCTCACCCAGGTGCCGTGGGATCAGGTCATGGACGTGGTGCTGCGGTCGAGCGGCCTGACGAACCAGCTCGACGGGACCGTGCTGCGCGTGCTCACGCGCGAAGCACGAACGCGGGAGCTGGACGACGAGGCGAAACAGAAGCGGGCGGGCGAGGCGGTGCCCGATCTGGAGACGGCGCGGCTGCGGTTGAACTACGCGGAGGCGGCGAAGATCAAGGCGCTGCTCGAGGCCGCGCGGCTCGTGTCCGACCGCGGATCGGTCGAGGTCGAAGACCGCACGAACATGCTCATCATCAAGGACACGGCGCGGAGCATCCAGGACATCCAATCGCTCATCGCCGACCTCGATCGTGCCGAGCCGCAGGTCGAGATCGAGGCCAAGATTCTGCGCACGAACCGCGATACCGCGAAGGCGCTCGGCGTCCAGTGGGGGGCGAACGGCCGCGTGGCGCCCGAGCTCGGCAACACGTCGCCGCTCGGGTTCCCGAACCGGGGCACGGTCGGCGGCCGCGTGCAGCAGTCCGGTGACGTGTCGCAGGGCCCGAACGATGCCCGCGCGTCCTCGCTCGAGCGCACGGCGACGGCCGTCAATCTGCCCGTCACCGGCGCCGCGAGCGCGCTGGGGCTGTCGCTCGGCGCGGTCAACGGCGCGTTCAGCCTCGACGTCGCGCTCTCGGCGCTCGAACACGACGGCAAGGCCAAGGTGCTGTCGACGCCGCGCGTGACCACGCAGAACAACAAGCAGGCGGAGATCACGCAGGGCTTCCAGGTGCCGTTCCAGACGGTGGCCAACAACACCGTGACGGTGCAGTACCGCGACGCGGCGCTGAAACTGAACGTGACGCCGCAGATCACCGCGGCCAACACCGTCATCCTGCGCATCGTCCTCGAGAACGGCACGCCGGACTTCAGCCGGGCCGTCAACGGCAACCCGTCGATCAACACGCAACGCGCCGAAACGCAGGTGCAGGTGGGAGACGGCGTGACGACCGTGATCGGCGGCATCTTGCAGACGACCGAGACGTCCAACATCGATCAGACGCCGGGCATCGGGCGCGTGCCGCTGCTCGGCTGGCTGTTCAAGCGGACTGACAACCGCAGCGAGAGCCAGGAACTGCTGATCTTCATCACGCCGCGCATCATCCGAGGGTAGTCATGCCATCCGACTTCGATTCAGTTCCGCGCGGCGGCCGGCCGGAAGGCGCGGCCCGCGGACGCCGACACGGCCGCCGGCTCTGGGCCGCCCTGATGCTCGGCACGGCGATGGTCGTGCCGGCGTGCACGGCGGGCCAGCTCGCGGGCCAGTCGCCTGCGTACCTGATCGTCGACCAGCTCGAAGCCGCTTCCGGGACGGGCGAGGATTTCGAGGGATCGCTGACCTCGGACGTGCAGACGAAGGGGAGCGTGTTCGAAGACGTCGGGCGCGTGGCGTTCCGCCTGGCGCTGAAGGATCCGGGCGCGACCGACTCGCCGACCACGCCGTCCACCACGAACTTCATCACCGTGCGCCGCTACCACGTGCGGTTCGTGCGATCGGAGCGCGATCGCAATACGCAAGGCGTGCACGTGCCGTACGAGTTCGACGGCGCGATGACCGTCACCGTCGACGGCACCGGCGCCGCCGGGACGTTCGTGCTGGTGCGGGCACAGGCCAAGCTCGAAGCCCCGCTCATCGCGCTGCGTCACCAAGGCGGCGCGGTCGCGATCTCGACGATCGCCGAGGTCACCTTCTACGGCGAGGACCAGGCCGGGCGTGAGGTCAGCGTCGTTGGGCAGATCAGCGTGAACTTTGCCGACTGGGCGGACCCGGAGTGATGCGCGGGCGATCCGCCGTGTGGAGTACTGACGTGCTGACAAGACGATTGATCGTGCTGGGACTGCTGGCCGCCGCGGCCGGGTGCGCGCTCGACAAGCAGGCGCCGCCTGCGTTGAGCGGGCCGTCGGAACTCGGCCTGTCGCTCGCCGTCTCGGCGACACCGGACGTCGTGACGCAGGACGGCCGCTCGCAGGCCACGATCGAGATCGTCGCCCGCGACGGCAACAGCCAGCCCGTCCGAACGACCGTGCGCGCCGAGATGCTCGTCGACGGCGTCGCCATGGACTTCGGGACGCTGTCCAACCGCTCGGTCTCGACCGGAGCGGACGGCCGCGCGTCGATCGTCTACCAGGCGCCCCCCGCACCGCCCGCGACCGTGACCAAGGACACGATCGTGACGGTCGCCGTCACCCCCGTCGGCGGCGACTACGCGAGCGCTGTGGCCCGCACCGTCGCGATCCGGCTCACCAGGCCCGGCGTGATCCTCCCGCCGACCACCGCGCCCGGCGCGCCCGTACCCGACTTCTTCTTCTCGCCGACGACGCCGCGCGAAGACGACGAGGTGCTCTTCGACTCGTCGGCCTCGACCGATCCGGACGGCGAGATCGTCTCCTACAGGTGGACGTTCGGCGATGGCGGCAGCGCGAACGGCGTGCGCGTGTCGAACCAGTACGACTTCCCCGGCACCTACAAGGTCGTCCTCACCGTGACGGACGATGCCGGCAGGGTCGCGAGCGCGACGAAGGACGTGCAGGTCGGCACGGCGACCGCGCCCACCGTGGACTTCACCTTCTCACCGACCGAGCCGATCGTGGACCAGGCGGTGAACTTCAACGCCACGATGTCGAAGGCGGCCGCCGGACGCCACATCTCCGGCTACGACTGGGATTGGGGCGACGGGACGCCGCACGGCACCGGCGTCACGGCGACGCACGCCTTCGGGCTGCCCGGTACCTTCACCGTCGTCCTCCACGTGACCGACGATTCGGGGCAGGACACCGCCGTGTCGAAGACGATCAAGATCGAGACGGCGAAACCCAAGGCCGACTTCTCGGTGTCGCCGCCGACCGCCACCGCGGGCGTGACGGCCGTCACGTTCAACGGATCGCTGTCGACGGCACCGGCCGGACGGACGATCACGGGCTATGCGTGGGACTTCGGCGACGGCACGACGTCGACGGCGGCAGCGCCCGCGCACACTTACGCCGCGCCAGGCACCTTCACGGTGGTCTTGACCGTCACCGACAGTGCGGGCGCCACCGGCATTACGTCGAAGACCGTCAGCGTGACGCCCTAGCGGCCGCGCGACAGGAAAGGGACCAGCGCGGCATGAAGGGCGGAGGGCTGCTGCTCAACAGGACTCGGCAGGTGCCGGCGGAAGACACCGCTGCGTTTGCCGGGATCGCCGAACGCTTCCGTCGGGCAGGCGATCTCGATCGCGCGATCACGCTGTGCCGCGACGGCTTGAAGAAGTTTCCGACGCTGCTCTCGGCCCGCGTCACGCTCGGCTGGGCCCTGCTCGACAAAGGGTGCTACGACGAGGCGCGTGCCGAGCTCGAGCAGGTGTTGCGGCGCGCGCCGGACAACCTCGCTGCGATTCGCGGGCTGGCCGAGCTGCACGACCGCAGCGAGCACATCGCACAGGCTGCCGATGCGAGCTGGCACCAGGTGCCCGCCGCCGAAGACGATCCGCCTGCGATCGCCGCCGCCGATCCGGATCTGCCGATCAGTTCGATCTTCGCGACCGCTGCATCGCTCGACGAGCCCATCAGGCTGGCGGACTTCGACGTCTCGGCACCCGCCGACGCGCCCGTGGAGTTCGAGACGACCACCCGTCCGGCGACCGACTGGCCGTTGTCTGCCGCCGATGGATTGCCGGTCGACCTTGGATCGGCCGTGATGTCGGCCCGCGAGGACCTTCGTCTCGGCTCGCCCGCCGAGAAGACCGCCTACGTCGAACAGGCCGCGAAGGCCATCGCGCCCGAGTTCGAAGGGATCTCGCTCGCGGCTAGCGATGGCGTCGAGCCGACGTCGCTCCAGTGGGACGGCCTTGCCGGGCACAGCGACGCAGCCCCGCTCGTCGTCGAGGCGGCCGCAGACGATGGGCGCGACAAGGTCGTGGAGCAGGAGGCGATCGTCACGCTGCCGGCGTCCGCCGATCTCGAGCTCGAGGTGCTCGCGGATGCATTCTCCGCGGAGCCCTTCGATCCGGTCGTCCCGCAGGCTTTGGAGCTGACCAACGATACGGCCGGCCCCGACACGCTCATCGCCGAGCTGCAGGCTTCCGGCTTCGCGGATCTGAAGCTCGAGCCGCCCACGTTCGGCGACGTCCCGATTCTGGAGGCCGCGGCGCCGGCATCGCCGGCCACGGCGGCTGACATGGACGCCGAGCGCCCCCTGCATCTCGAGGAGGAACCGTCCGGCGCCGCGGAGGTGAATGCGGCCGGTTCGGAACTGGCTCTGCTGCCCGTGGCGTTCGAAGACGGCCTTGCCGCGGCCGTGCCCCTCGGCATTGCGTTCGCCGGTCACGCACAGGTTGAAAGTGACCTCGAGATCCGGGCCGCTCGGCCCGGCACGCGCGCGGATGTGGAGACAGAAGAGGAGCAGATCGAGAAACGGCTGAAGGAGGCTGCTATAGATCTGCCGCCGGCGCGCGAGGTCATGGACGTCCTCGAGCTCGCGCCAGCCTTCGAAGCGCCAGCAGCCGTGCTCCCGGCGACGTCTGCACTGCCGGTGCTCGAGCTCGTGCCCGGCGTCGTCGGTTCCGTGCTGCCCGAATCGAGCGCCACGGCGGCTCTGGTGCCATCGGGCGCCCACGGGGACGCGCCGGCCTTCGTCGCCATGCCGATCCCGCTCGTCAACGACATCGGACGGCCGCGCGACCGCGAAACGCAGGCCGTATTGGCGGCGCTGACCCGATTCTCCCGGCAGGCTCACGCCCGGCGACTGGAACTCGACGCCAGGTCTGTGGCGTAATCGTCTCGATGGACGAACGCCCGCAGCCGGCCTGGACCGGACGCCTGCACGCGCTCGAACGTGGCCTCGGGGCCGAGACTCTCGACGGTTTCGTCGTCTCGACGCCGCTCAACCTCGTGTACTTGACCGGCTACGCTGGCTCGGCCGGCCTGGTTTTGATCACGCCACGACAACGCATCCTGATCGTCGACGGCCGCTACGATGTCGTCACGCGCGAGGATATTCGCGCCGGCCGGCTGGCGCAGCTCGAGGTGGAACGCGTCGAGCGCCGGTACGACCTGACGCTTGGCGACATCGTCAAGAAGCTCGGCCTTCGCCGCGTCGGATTCGAGAGCGCGCACGTCACGGTCTCGACGGCAGCCGCCTGGCAGCGAGCCGCGCCGGAAGTCCTGTGGATTCCGCTTGAGAAGGTCGTCGAACGCCAGCGGATGATCAAGGATGCCGCCGAGACGGCCGTGCTCCGAAAAGGCGGCGAGACCCTGCGGCCCGTGGTCGCGGCGCTCAGGGAGATTCTGCGGCCTGGTCGGACCGAGAGGGAAGTCGCCGACGGGATCGACGCGGCCATTCTGGCGGCGGGATTCGAGCGTCCGTCGTTTCCGACGATCGTCGCATCCGGACCGAATAGCGCCCATCCGCACGCGAGGCCAGGCAATAGGGCACTCGCCCGCGGCGACCTCGTCGTGCTGGACTTTGGCGGCGTCTTAGACGGATACTGCGTCGACTTGACGCGCATGGCGGCCATTGGCGAGGTCCGACCCGAGGCGCGCGCGCTCCTCACTGCCGTGGACGCCGCGCATGCGGCCGCGCTCGCGAGCGTCCGTCCGGGCGTGCTGACGTCAGCGATCGACGCGGCAGCCCGGGACGCCCTCGAATCCCGAGGGCTGGGCCAGGCATTTCCGCATTCGACCGGACACGGTCTCGGCCTGGAGATTCACGAAGCGCCGAGAATCGGCCGACCGGATCCGGAGACCGACGAGGTCGTCCAGGCCGGCATGGTGTTCACGATTGAGCCCGGGGCCTACGTCGAAGGCCAGGGTGGCGTGCGATTGGAGGATGACGTGCTCGTGACGGCTCATGGATGCGATGTCCTCACGGACATCCCCCGACAGGTCCTGGTGATCTGACGCATGGACCTCGAGGACATCAAGCAGCTCCTGGAGCTGGTCCGGGCGCACGACCTGGCGGAGTTCGAGCTCGAGCGAGACGGCCTGAAGCTTCGCGTCCGGAAAGCCGGCCGCGAGATCGCGCACGGCGTGATCATGGCGCCTCACGAGGCCGTGGCGCCGGCTGCGATTCCGGTGGCGGTCCCCGCGGCCAGCGCCTCGACGGGCGCCGCACCGGCGAAGCCGGAGCCGGCCGATGCAGTCGATCTCGGCGTGATCAAGTCGCCGATCGTCGGCACGTTCTACTCGGCGACCGAGCCCGGCGCCCCGCCCTTCGTTCAGGTGGGCGACCGCGTGGCCAAGGGCCAGGTGCTCTGCATCATCGAAGCGATGAAGCTGATGAACGAGATCGAGAGCGACTGCGACGGCGAGATCGTCAAGGTCTACGTCGAGAACGGCAAGGCGGTCCAGTTCGGCGACCGGCTGTTCGCCATCAAAGTCAGCTGACCCATGTTCAAGAAGATCCTGATCGCGAACCGCGGGGAAATCGCCCTTCGCATCATCTGCGCGTGCCGCGAGCTCGGCATCAAGACCGTCGCGGTCTATTCCGAGGCCGACGAGCACTCGCTGCACGTCCGGTTCGCCGACGAGGACGTCTGCATCGGCCCGGCTCGGAGTGCCGACAGCTACTTGAACGTGCCGGCGATCATCAGCGCCGCCGAGATCACGGGGGCGGATGCCATTCATCCCGGCTACGGCTTCCTGTCCGAGAGCGCGTATCTCGCCGAGGTCTGCGAGGCCTGCCACATCAAGTTCATCGGCCCGTACCCGAACGTCATCCGGCTGATGGGCGACAAGGCCCGCGCGCGCCGCGCGATGAAGAAGGCCGGTGTTCCGGTGCTGCCGGGCAGCGACGGGCCGGTGAGCGGCGAGGATCAGGCCCTGAAGGTGGCCCGGGAGCTCGGCTACCCGGTGATCATCAAGGCCGTCGCGGGCGGCGGCGGGCGCGGCATGCGCGTCGTGCGTGATCAGGACGAGCTCGCCAAGTCGCTTCGCACGGCGATGCGCGAGGCCGAGTCGGCGTTCGGCGTCGGCGACGTCTATCTCGAGAAGTACGTCGAGTCGCCGCGTCACATCGAAATCCAGGTGCTGGGGGACCACCACGGCAACGTGATTCATCTCGGCGAGCGCGAGTGCTCCGTGCAGCGGCGGCACCAGAAGCTCATCGAGGAGGCCCCATCGGCCGCGCTGACCGCCAAGCAGCGGCGGAAGCTGGGATCGACGGTCGTGGACGCCGCGCGGGCCGTGCAGTACACGAATGCTGGCACGTTCGAGTTCCTCCTGGACCCGCAGGGCCAGTTCTACTTCCTCGAGGTCAACACGCGGCTTCAGGTGGAGCATCCCGTCACTGAGTTCGTGACCGGCGTGGACATCGTCAAGGAGCAGATTCTCGTGGCGGCCGGGCGGCGGCTCTCCGTGAAGCAGAGCGACATCAAGATCACCGGTCACGCCCTCGAGTGTCGCGTCAACGCCGAGGATCCCGAGACGTTCGTTCCGAGCCCTGGCGTGATCCACGCGTTCTCCGTGCCGGGCGGCCCGGGCGTGCGGGTCGATTCCTACGCCCACTCCGAGTGCACCGTCTCGCCGTACTACGATTCGCTCATCGCCAAGATCATCACCTACGGCCGCGACCGCCAGGAGGCCATCGCGCGGATGCGACGCACGCTCGAGATGACGGTCGTCGACGGCATCAAGACCTCGATTCCGCTCCACCTGCGCATCCTGCAGGACCCGGATTTCGTCGCGGCGCGCATCAGCACCAGCTTCATGGACCGGTTCATGCCGGAGAAGAAGGCCGCCAGCGCCGCGCCGCTCGCCGAGAGCGCCTGACGGGTGCGCCAGCCGCTTCCACGCCTGTACGCGATCCTCGACACGGATACGGCAGCCAGGTACGGGCTCGCCTCGCTCGATCTCTTCGACGGCTGGCTGCGAGCCGGCATCCAGCTCGTGCAGCTCCGCGCGAAGACCATGGCCAGCGGCGCGCTGCTCGATCTCGCGGACGCGATGGCTGCGCGCGCGCGTGAGGCCGGCATCACCCTCATCGTCAACGACCGGGCAGACATCGCGGCCCTCGCCCGTGCGTCGGGCGTGCACGTCGGCCAAGATGATCTCGCCCCGAGGGACGTGCGGCAGGTCGTCGGCGACGCGGCCCTCGTCGGCGTCTCCACGCACACGCCGGCACAGGCGGCCGCCGCGCTCGAGACACCGATCGACTATCTCGCGATCGGTCCGGTGTTTGCGACGACGACCAAGGATCGCCCTGATCCGATCGTGGGGCTCGAGGGCGTCGCCGCCGCGGCCAGCATCGCGCGGCCGCGTGGTGTTCCCGTGGTGGCGATTGGCGGAATCACGGCGGCATGTGCGCGGGCCGTGCTCGACGCTGGTGCCGCGTCCGTCGCGGTGGCCGGAGGCTTGATCGGGCCCGATCCCGAGCGACAGGCGCGCGCGTTCCTGCGCGCGCTGGCGTCGCGCTGAGGTACACACATGGCAGCTCGTCGTCTCGACGGCACCGCGGCATCCGCCGCAATCCGTGCCGAACTCCAGCCGCAGGTGGCCGACTTCACGCGTCGCGCCGGGCGGCCTCCGTCGTTGGGCATCGTCCTTGCCGGCGACGATGCCGCCTCGCACGTGTACGTCAGCGCCAAAGAACGGGCGGGCGCCGAGACCGGCCTGCGCGTCTCGGTTCATCGGCTGCCCGCCGTGGCGCGCCTCGACGAGGTGCTCGCGGTCGTTGATCGGCTGAACCGCGATCCGGCGTGCGACGGCATCCTCGTGCAGTCGCCGCTGCCCTCGCACATGGGCAGGGCCCAGGCCGTGTTCGACGCCATCGATCCGGAGAAGGACGTGGACGGGTTCCACCCCGCGAACGTCGGCCGGCTCGTCCAGGGGCGCGCGACGCTGGCGCCCTGCACGCCGTCCGGCGTCATCGAGCTGCTCGATCGAGAGGGCGTCGCCATCGACGGCCGCCACGCCGTCGTCGTCGGACGGAGCGACATCGTCGGCAAGCCGATGGCGCTGCTGCTCCTGCAGCGGAACGCGACCGTCACGATCTGTCACTCGAAGACGATGGATCTCGCCAGCATCACCCGGCAGGGCGACATCCTCGTGTCCGCCATCGGGCGGCCCGGATTCATCACCGCGCCGATGGTGCGGCGGGGTGCGGCCGTCGTGGACGTCGGCACCACGCCGACGAGCGTCCGCGAGACGGTCGTGGCGTTGTTCGGGGCGGGCAGCTCACGGGTTGCGGCGTTCGATCGAAAGGGAAGCACGGTCGTCGGCGACGTGCACCCTTCCGTCGCGGACGTCGCCGGCGCGGTCTCGCCGGTGCCGGGCGGCGTGGGGCCGCTCACGATCGCGATGCTGCTCAAGAACACGCTCGCCGCGGCGCAGGCGCGCGAGGCGAGCCACGGCCTCGGCCATCGGCGCGGCGACGTCGAGGTCTGAGCGGTGCACGCGGCGTGCCGCTCTCCTCGGAATCTCCTCGGAGAATGGACGACGTGACCGGCGCCGGTGCGAGGCCGGCCGTCCGTCAGGCCGGACGCGGCTCATGTCGCAGGGCGTTCCAGACCTCTTCCACCTGCCGGTCGGTGTCGGCAAACGAGCCGTCCGTGTCGATCACGTAGTCGGCGCGCGCGCGCTTGGCGTCGATTGGCCACTGTGCCGCGATGCGCGCGTTCGCCTCCCCGGCGCCGATCCCCCCGCGTGCCGCGACGCGCGCGAGCTGCGTCGCCGGCGCGCACGCGGCGACCACGACGCGGTCGAAGTCCACCTCGTGGCCGGTTTCGTACAACAGGGGGATGTCGGCGATCCCGACATCCGCCGGCGCGGCCGCGTCCGGGCCGGCAACCGGTAGCGTCGTGAACCAGTCGCGGACGCGAGCGTAGACGATCGGATGCACGATGCTCTCGAGATCGCGCCGCGCGTGCGCGTCGTGGAAGACGATGCGCGCGAGCGCGTTACGGTCGAGGGTGCCGTCAGGCGCCAATATCCCCGCGCCGAATCGCTGGACGATCGCCGCGAGCGCGCGCGAGCCCGGAGCCACGGCGTCGCGTGCGAGTGCGTCCGCGCTCGTCACCGGTGCGCCGAGGTGCGCGAAGCGCGCGAGACAGTAGGACTTGCCCGTGCCGATGCCGCCCGTCAGCGCGACGCGAATCACGCGGCCGGCCACGTCACTGCGCCAGGATGGGCGGAATCTCGGACTCGAGGTCCGTGGCCGGGGCGATGCGGTCTTCCACGAACGTGTCCCACTCGTGGCAATGGGGGCACTGCCAGATGAGCTCCGTGCTCCGGTACCGGCACTTCAGGCACACGTGTGGATCGAGGTAGAAGACCGACTGTCGGGTCACTTCGATGTAGCGCACGACCAGGTGTTTCGGGAGGTCGAGCGCCGAGAGCGTCGCCCAGACGGCCTGGTGGATCGCCAGCGCGTGCGGATTGTGTTCGAGCGCTTCGAACAGCAGCTCGACGGCCTGCGCGGGACGTCCGCGGCTCGACAGGTGCTGCGCCAGGGCGATGCGCGCGCGCCATTCGCGCGGCGCGCTCGCGATGAGCCGCCGGCAGAGGTCGGCAAAGCGTTCGGGCTGTCCCAGCGCCGCGTACGCTCGTTCGAGACGGCTGAGCGCCAGGTGCGCGCGATCGATCGACACCTGGATGGCCCGCTCCCAGGTGGCGATGGCGGCCTGGACCTCACCACGCGTGGACTGCGCGTCCCCGAGATGCAGGTACGCCGGCACGACCGCGGCGTCGAGGTCGATCGCCGCTTCGAACCGTCGCACCGCGTCGTCGAGCCGCCCTTCCTTGAGCGCCTGCAGGCCGAGCTCGTTCTCGAGGAAGGCCAGCACGCGCTGCGAGCGCGGCTGATCGGGCGGGCCGGCGATGCGGGCGAGGCGGCGCCGCGTGACGTACGCCTCCTGCCACTGGTGCTGATCCTCCTGCAGCTTCTCCAGGTTGATGAGCGCCGACTCGTTCTCGGGATCGAGCTTCAGCACGTCGGTGAAGACCGCGACCGCGCGATCGACGAAACCGCCACGTCGGTAGTCGAGCCCGAGGCAGAGCAGCACGTTGGCCTGTTCGACCTTGTTGAGCCGAGGGCGCTGGACGAGCGCCTGGTGCTCCTGGATCGCCCGGCCGGTCTGACCTTTCTCGCGGTACAGATTGCCGAGCACCAGCCGGATCTCGAGCGCGCTCGGATCCAGCGCCGCGGCCCGCTCGAGCTCCTCGATCGCGAGATCGACCTGCCCGGCCACCAGGTGGTTGAGCCCGAGAATGAAATGCGGCGACTGACGGAGACGACGGCGATCGATCCACCGGCCCTCCACGAGCTTGTAGCGCTCCCAGGCCTTGCCGGCCGCGAGACCGACGAGCAACGCCACGAGCACGCCGAGCACGCCGCCGTACTCTTGCATCGGATCAGCCGCGGTCCAGGAAGCGCGACACGAGACCGTCCCATCGGCCCTGCGCGCGCAGGATCAGCTCGATCAACTCGCGCACGGCGCCGCGGCCGCCGGGATACGCGCTCACCCAGTGCACGCGCGACCGCACGTCGTCGACCGCATCGGCCGGCGCGGCCGACAGCCCGACCCGCTGCAACACCGGCAGGTCGAGCAGATCATCGCCCATGTAGGCCGTCTCTTCGTCCGCGCAGCCGCATCCCGTCAGGATATCCGCATACGCCTGGCGCTTGTCGGGGCCAGGTTGGCACACGATGGTCAGGCCCAGCTCGCTCGCGCGGCGGACCGTGGCATCCGACGGCCGGCCGCTCAGCAATCCAATCTCGAGACCGTCGCGGCGTGCCCACGCCATGGCCGCGCCGTCGCGGATGAAGAACCCCTTCGATTCGCCTTGCCCCGCGTGGATGTGGACGGTGCCGTCGGTCAGCACGCCGTCCACGTCGAGCAGCAGCAAGCGCACGCGGCGCGCACGGATGTCGAGTTCTTCGCGGGAAGCCGGTCCAGCCATATCGTTCAATGGAATCCGTTGGTGCGCAGCCTGCGGCGAAGCCACGTCGAGTCCTGAGCCGTCAGCGCCGGCGGCCGATCCGTGGAGCCTCACGCCAGAGCTCACGGCCCCAGAATCCGACGACGCGATGCCGCGGCGAACGCACTAGAACATCTGCGTGCGCCAGAGATCGTGAAGGTGCACGACGCCCTCGACGACGTTCGACGCGTCGACGACGACGACCGCCGTGATCTTGCGCGCCTCCATGACGCGGAGCGCCTCGACGGCCATGAGGTCGCGGTGAATCGTGACCGGCAGCCGCGTCATGATCTCTCGCGCCTGCCGCTCCAGCAGATTCGAGCCGGGCGTCATGTGCCGGCGCAAATCGCCGTCCGTCACGATGCCGGCGAGCCGCCCGTGCTCGTCGACCACGCAGGTCATGCCCAGGCGTTTGCTCGACATCTCGTGAATGACGTCCGGCATGAGCGCGTCGGGCGCCACCGCGGGCAGCGCCGCGCCGCCGTGCATGAGCGCGCCGACCCGCATCAGCCGTTTGCCGAGGCGGCCTCCCGGGTGCAGGTGCGCGAACTGTTCGTGGTTGAAGCCCTTGCGATGAGCCAGCGCCATCGCCAGGGCGTCGCCCATCGCGAGCGCGGCGGTCGTGCTCGCCGTGGGGGCAAGGTTCCACGGGCACGCTTCTTCGGCGACTTCGGAGCTGAGCGTGGCGTCGGCGGCATGGCCCAGGGTCGACGCGGGAGTACCGGTGAGGGCGATGAGCCGGGCGCCGATGCGTCGAATCGCCTCGAGCAGGCGCACGAGCTCTTCGGTTTCGCCGCTGTAGGAGAGCACGAGCACGACGTCGTTCGCCTGCACGACCCCCAGGTCGCCGTGCACGGCTTCCGCAGCGTGAAGGAAGACGGCGGAGGTGCCGGTGCTCGACAGCGTGGCGGCGATCTTCCGGGCGATGATGCCCGACTTGCCCATGCCGCTCACGATCACGCGACCCGTGCAGTGCTCGAGCAGATCGAGCGCGCGATCGAACTGGCCGTCGAGCCGTGGAATGAGGCCGAGGATGGCCTTCGCTTCGGTCTCCAGCACCTTCCGCGCGAACGCGGCCGTGTCGCGGTCCCCCGGCATCGTCATCGTTGGCCGGCAGTCGTGCGGCCTTGAACGACGGCGTGCAGCGCGACGAGCCGCTCGAGCAGCGGCGCGAGCCGGGCGAGCGGCAGCGCATTCGGGCCGTCGCTCTTGGCCCGTTCCGGCGCCTCGTGCACTTCGAGGAAGACACCGTCCACGCCTGCGGCGACCCCTGCAGAGGCGAGCGGCTCGACGTACTCCGACAGCCCCGCGCTCACGCCGTCGCCGGCGCCGGGCAGTTGGAGGCTGTGCGTCACGTCGAACACCACGGGTGCGCCGAGCGCGCGCATCATCGGAAACCCGCGCATGTCCACGACCAGGTTGTTGTAGCCGAACGACGTGCCGCGCTCGGTCACGAACACCCGGTCGTTGCCCGCGGCTCGGACCTTCGCGATGGCGTGTTTCATGTCGAGCGGCGCCATGAACTGCCCCTTCTTGATGTTGACGACGCGGCCCGTTCTCGCCGCCTCCGTGATGAGGTCGGTCTGCCGGCTCAGGAACGCCGGAATCTGGAGCACGTCGACGACCGCGGCGGCACGCGGCGCCTGCCAGGCCTCGTGGATGTCCGTGAGCACCGGCACGCCGAGCTCGTCGCGGATGCGGCCGAGGATCTCGAGGCCGGCCTCGAGGCCAGGCCCGCGAAAGGAGGCCGCCGACGTCCGGTTCGCCTTGTCGAACGATGCCTTGAAGATGTACGGCACGCCGGCCGCCCGGGCCGTCGCGGCGATGCGCTGGCCGAGCCCGAGCGCGTGGGCTTCGCTCTCGATGACGCACGGGCCCGCGATGAGCACGAGCGCGCCGCGTCCAAGGACGACCGTCTCGGTGACCGGGACGGCGATCACGACCGCGCGCGCCGCTCGCCGACCGCCGCGACGGGAGCGGGCAGCCCTTCGGCCGCCATCTTGCGGCGGTACGCCGCCTCGACGAACCCCGCGAACAGCGGGTGCGGCCGCAGCGGCTTGGAGTGGAACTCGGGGTGGAACTGCACGGCGACGAACCACGGATGGCTCGGCAGCTCCACGACTTCGACGAACTTGCCGTCCAGCGAACGTCCGACGATGCGGAGGCCGTGTTCGACGAGCACCTTCTCGTACTCGGGATTGAACTCGTAGCGATGGCGGTGCCGCTCGTGGACGATCTCCTCGCCGTACAGCTTGAAGGCGAGCGAATCCGGCGACAGACGGCAGGCGTAGCTCCCCAGACGCATCGTCCCCCCGAGGTCGTCCACGCCGAGCAGATCGCGGAGCTTGTAGATGATCTTGTGGGGGGCCAGCTCGTTCACTTCCGTCGAATCCGCGTCGCAGAGGCTGCAGACGTGGCGCGCGTACTCGACGACGGCCCACTGGAACCCGTAGCAGATCCCGAAGTAGGGGATCTTCCGCGTCCGAGCATACTCGGCCGCGATCATCATGCCGCGGCTGCCGCGATCGCCGAATCCCGGCGCCACGAGGATGCCGACCGCGCCCTCGAGGAGGCGGGGGCCGTCGGCGTCCTCGAGCGCCTCGGCTTCGACGTACTTGAGCCGGACGGTCAGCCGGTGCTTGAAGCCGCCGTGCGCGAGCGCTTCGTTGATGCTCTTGTACGAGTCCTCGTATTCCGTGTACTTCCCGACGAAGTGGAGCGTGATTTCGTCCTTCGGGTTGCGGATGCGCTCCGCGAGCTCCTTCCAGGCGTCCATCCTGGCTTCAGTCTGCGGCAGCCGCAGCCGATCCAGGACGATGCGGTCGAGGCCCTCGCCCGCCAGGCTGAGCGGCACCTCGTAGATGCTCGCGACGTCGCGCGCCGTGATGACTGCATCTTCGTCCACGTCGCAGAAGAGGGCGATCTTGCGCTTGAGATCGCGGTCGAGTGGCCGATCGGTCCGGCAGAGGAGCACGTCCGGCTGGATGCCGATCGATCGGAGATCGCGCACGCTGTGCTGCGTTGGTTTCGTCTTCAGCTCACCAGCCGAGCCGATGTACGGCACGAGCGTCAGGTGGATGAAGAGCGCGTTGTCCCGGCCGACGTCCTGCCGGAACTGCCGAATGGCTTCGAGGAACGGGAGGCTCTCGATGTCGCCCACCGTGCCCCCGATTTCCACGAGCAGCACGTCCACGTCCTGCGCCGCGGACCTGATGGCCTGTTTGATTTCGTTGGTGATGTGCGGGATCACCTGCACGGTGCGGCCCAGGTACTCGCCGCGGCGCTCCTTCTGGATCACGGACAGGTAGATCTTGCCGGTCGTCCAACTGTGGTTCCGCGTGGCGACCATGTTGGTGAACCGCTCGTAGTGCCCGAGGTCCAGGTCGGCTTCCGCGCCGTCGTCCGTGACGTACACCTCCCCGTGCTGATAGGGGCTCATCGTGCCGGGATCGACGTTGATGTAGGGATCGAACTTCTGCAGCGCCACCTTGTAGCCGTGGCCCTCCAGCAGACACCCGATCGACGCGGCGGCCAACCCCTTGCCGAGCGAGGAGACGACGCCGCCAGTGACGAAGATGTACTTGACCGGTCGGGAGCGTTCGGTGTGCGTCATGGGGTCATGGAGCCTGACCCGCGGCCGCGAGCGAGCGCGCGCGGTCGAGGTCGTCTGGCGTGTCGATCTCGACGGTGTCGATCGTGGTTTCGACGGTACCGATCCGATAGCCGTGCTCGAGCGCGCGCAACTGCTCGAGGCTCTCGGCGCGCTCGAGCGGTGTCGAGGGGAGCGCCGCGAAGCGGAGCAGGAATTGCCGGCGGTAGACGTACAGCCCCAGGTGCTTCCAGCGCCGCGGTGTCGGCTGGCCCTCTCGCGTGAAGGGGATCGGCGCGCGGCTGAAGTAGAGCGCGGCGCCGTGCTCGTCGACCACGACCTTGACGACCGACGGGGCGAGCAACTCCCGCACGTCCGTGATCTCCCGCCGGAGGGTGCCCATGACGAGCGCCGGCGTGTCGCGTACGAGCGCGACCGTCGCATCGATCGGTTCGGGTGGCAGAAAGGGCAGATCGCCCTGGACGTTGACGACGAGATCGCTGTCGAGCGCGGCTGCCACTTCCGCGAGCCGATCCGTGCCGCTCGCGTGATCGGGTCGCGTCATCACGGCGGTTCCGCCGAACGACGCCACCACGTCCGCGATCCGCTCGTCATCGGTGGCGACGAGCACGGCGTCGACCGTGCGGGCCTCGCTCGCCCGGCGGTACACGTGTTCCACCATCGGCCGCCCATCGATGAGCGCCAGCGCCTTCGCGTGAAGGCGCGTCGAACGATACCGGGCGGGGATGATGGCGACGACGCGAGCAGAACGGAAGGACGGTGCCAGTCCAGACGGCGTGACTACGGGCACGGCAAATCTTAGCATGGCCGCCGCGCTGCGACCCGCGTCGCCGCGCGTCCTATAATGTGCTGTCGCAGCGCGAGGGTCGCACCAGGTTGGTGCAATCCGTTCCCGTCAGCGGAAACTCTCGACAATTCCCCCAGGGGCGCAGAGTTT
This sequence comes from Acidobacteriota bacterium, assembly GCA_020853395.1. Classification (NCBI taxonomy): domain Bacteria; kingdom Pseudomonadati; phylum Acidobacteriota; species Acidobacteriota bacterium. The sequence continues at coordinate 308,984 of JADYYY010000002.1, read as the reverse complement.
TCCACAAAGTTTTCCACAGTTTCTGTGAAGAACCTGTAACGGCGAACAGGGACGTGACCTAAAACGCGTTCGAGCGGAGAGACGATGTCAGCGACAGCGATTCAACGACAGAAGGACCGGCTCGTCGTGCCGGATCACCCGATCATCCCGTTCATCGAAGGCGATGGCACGGGACCGGACATCTGGCGCGCGAGCGTGCGCGTGTTCGAGGCTGCCGTCGAGAAAGCGTACGGCCGCACACGCCGCATCGAGTGGCTGGAAGTGCTCGCCGGCGAGAAAGCGTTCAACCAGACCGGCAACTGGCTGCCCGAGGAGACACTCGACGCGTTTCGTCGGTACCTGGTCGGCATCAAGGGGCCGCTCACGACGCCCGTTGGCGGCGGCATCCGCTCGCTCAACGTCGCGCTGCGCCAGGAGCTCGACCTGTACGTCTGCCTGCGCCCCGTGAGGTACTTCGGCGGCATGGAGACGCCCGTGAAGCGCCCGGACCTCGTCGACATGGTGATCTTCCGCGAGAACACGGAAGACATCTACGCCGGCATCGAATTCAAGGAGGGCTCGCCGGAAGTGGAGGAGTTCAAGAAGCTCTTCGCCGGCGCATTCCCCAAGCTGTACAAGAAGATCCGGTTTCCCGACACCACCGGCCTCGGGATCAAGCCCATTTCCCGGGAAGGCTCGGAACGGCTGATCCGCGCGGCGCTCGAGTATGCGGTCGAGCACAAGCGGAAGAGCGTGACGCTCGTCCACAAGGGCAACATCATGAAGTTCACCGAGGGCGCCTTCCGCGACTGGGGGTACGCCCTGGCGAAGCGCGAGTTCGGCGGGACCGAGATCGACGGCGGCCCCTGGTGCGCCCTGCCGAGCGGCATCGTCGTCAAGGACGTGATCGCGGATGCGTTCCTGCAGCAGATTCTGACGCGGCCCGCGGAGTACGACGTGGTCGCGACGCCCAATCTGAACGGCGACTACATTTCGGACGCGCTCGCCGCCCAGGTCGGCGGTATCGGCATCGCGCCCGGCGCCAACATCAACTACATGACCGGCCACGCGATCTTCGAGGCCACCCACGGGACGGCGCCGAAGTACGCGGGACAGGACCGCGTCAATCCCGGATCGGTGATCCTGTCCGGCGAGATGATGCTGCGCTTCCTCGGATGGACCGAGGCGGCCGATCTCGTGATCGCGTCGCTCGAGAAGACGATCGCGGCCAAAGAGGTCACCTATGATCTCGCGCGGCTGATCTCCGGCTCGACCGAGCTGAAGACGTCGGAGTTCGCCACCGCGATGATCCGCCACATGTAGCGGGCGCACGCCCCTTGCCATTGGAGAGCTCGAGATGAATCGAAGAGTCACTGTTGTGGGAGGCGCCGGCAACGTCGGCGCGACGGTCGCGCGCGCGATCGCCGTCAAGAGCCTGGCCGACGTCGTCATCGTCGACATCGCGGCGGAGAAGGCCGCCGGCATCGCGCTCGACATCTTCCAGGCGTGTCCGATCGACGGGTCCGACACGCGGGTCATCGGCACGAACGACTACGCGGCGAGCGCGGGCTCGGACGTCGTGGTGATCACGTCCGGCGTCCCGCGCAAGCCGGGCATGAGCCGCGACGACCTGCTGCAGGTCAACTACAAGATCATGCAGACGGTGACCGAACAGGTCGTCAAGTACTCGCCGGATGCCGTCATCGTGCCGGTCGCCAATCCGCTCGACGCGATGTGTCAGGCCGTGTACCGGCTGAGCGGCTTCCCGCGCCAGCGGGTCGTTGGCATGGCGGGCGTGCTCGACTCGGCGCGGGCGCGCACGTTCATCGCGATGGAGCTCGGCGTCTCGGTGCAGAACGTCCATGCGTTCGTGCTGGGTGGCCACGGCGACACGATGGTGCCGCTGCCGCGCTACTCTACGGTCGCGGGGATTCCGCTCACGGAGCTGGTCACCATGGGGCGGTTGAGCCAGGCGAAGCTCGACGAGATTTGCACGCGCACGGCCAATGGAGGGGCGGAAATCACGAAGCTCGTCGGCACGAGCGCGTGGTTCGCGCCCGGCGCCGCGGCGGCGCAAATGGTCGAGTCGATCCTCGGCGATCGCAAGATGGTCCTGCCGTGCTCGGTGTTCCTCGAAGGCGAGTACGGCGTCCGCGACCAGTTCCTCGGCGTGCCGGTCCGGCTCGGGAAGGGCGGCGCCGAAGAAGTCGTCGAGATTACGCTCACGCCGGATGAGCACCGGGCGCTGATGAAGTCGGCTGCTGCCGTCAAGGAGTTGACGACGGTGATCGGCGTCTAGGCAAGGTTTGTGTCCGGCAGCGTCCGAGCTGTCGGAATCGACACCCACGAACAAAACGGGCAGCGGAAATCTGTCTCCGCTGTCCCCGTTTTCGTCCTTGACTATTTGCCGGACGAGGCACACAGTTTGCACTATCGTCGTCCGGGAATTTCGGTCATGGTGCCTTTCGTCAGCATTGTCGGGTGCGTGCTGATCGCCGTGGGCGTGTGGCAATCGGTGGTGTCGCTCCACCGCGATCGCCCGCGCTTCTGACGCATCGCCGCTCGAGTTTTCGGTCCTTCCCGCTCCTCTCCGCCGTCGTCGGCCACTGTGTGGTGCTGTGTACATCTGCGCGGCTGCGCGGCGAGTTTGCCACTGACGTGCATTCCCGGTAGACTCCGCGTCCGATGAAGATTCACGAACATCAGGGAAAGGACATCCTTCGGAAGTTCGGCGTGCCGGTGCCGCGCGGGACGGTCGTTTTCGCAGCCGAGGAGGCGCGCGCCGCGGCCCAGGAGCTCGGCGGCGGTACGGTCGTCGTGAAGGCGCAGATCCATGCGGGGGGGCGCGGCAAGGGCGGCGGTGTCAAGGTCGTGAAGGGCGCCGATGCCGCTGCGGCGGCCGCGCAGGCCATGTTGGGCATGCGCCTCGTGACCCATCAGACCGGCCCCGAAGGGCGTGTCGTCGGACGCGTGCTGATCGAAGAGGGGCTGGCGATCGCCCGCGAGCTGTACCTCGGCCTCGTCGTCGACCGCGCCAGCGAACGCGCCGTGATGATGGCCAGTCCCGATGGCGGCGTGGAGATCGAGAAGGTCGCCGAGGACACGCCCGAACGGATCTTCAAGGCCGCGATCGACCCCGGGCTCGGGCTGCAGGCCTACCAGGCGCGCGCCCTGGCGTTCGCGCTCGGCCTGACCGGCGATCAGGTCGGCAAGGCCGTGCGGTTGATGCAGGCCGTCTACCAGGCGTTCATCGCCACCGATGCGTCGCTCGTCGAGGTGAACCCGCTCATCGTCACGGCCGGCGGGGATCTCATCGCCCTCGACGCGAAGCTCACCTTCGACGACAACGCGCTCTATCGTCATGCCGACATCAAGGAGCTGCGCGATCTCTCCGAGGAGGATCCGCTGGAGATCGAGGCGTCGAAGCACTCGCTGAACTACATCAAGCTCGACGGCACGATCGGCTGCATGGTCAACGGCGCGGGCCTCGCCATGGCGACGATGGACATCATCAAGCTCGCGGGGGGCGAACCGGCGAACTTCCTCGACGTTGGCGGCGGCGCCAGCGCGGAGCAGATCAAGAACGCCTTCCGCATCCTGATGTCCGACTCGAGCGTGAAAGCCGTGCTGATCAACATCTTCGGCGGCATCCTGCGGTGCGACGTTCTCGCGCAGGGCGTGATCGCGGCGGTCCAGGATCTGGGCGTGCGCGTGCCGATCGTCATCCGCATGGAAGGCACCAACGTCGAGTTGGGCAAGGAGATGCTGCGCAATAGCGGCCTCAACTTCACGACGGCCGACACGATGGCCGAGGCCGCCGAGCGCGTCGTCGCCCTCGGAGGCTGACGGGCGAGGGCACGCATCGCGAGAAGGCAGGCGCCGTGAGCGTTGGAGAGAGGCCTTCGGCGCGCTGAGAAGAAGCAGACAACCAATGGCAGTACTCATCGATCGATCGACGCGGCTCATCGTCCAAGGGCTGACGGGCCGTGAGGGGACATTTCACGCGAAGCAGGCGCAAGCCTACGGGACCAACGTCGTCGGAGGCGTCACGCCCGGCAAGGGAGGCACGACGCACGAAGGTTGGCCGGTGTTCAACACGGTGGCGGACGCCGTGCGGGCCACCGGTGCGAACGCGTCGGTGATCTTCGTGCCGCCTCCCGGCGGCGCCGATGCCGTGATGGAGGCGGCCGATGCCGGCCTCGACCTCGCCGTGTGCATCACGGAGGGCATTCCCGTCCTCGACATGCTGCGGGCGATGCCGTTCGTCCGTCGCTCACGGATGCGGCTCATCGGTCCGAACTGTCCCGGTCTGATCTCGGCCGGCCGCGCGAAGGCTGGCATCATCCCGGGCCACATCTGCCGCGAAGGCCGCGTGGGCATCGTGTCGAAGAGCGGCACGCTCACCTACGAGGCCATCCACCAGCTCACGACGCTCGGTCTCGGCCAGACGACGTGCATCGGGATCGGCGGCGACCCGCTCATCGGCACGTCGTTCATCGACGCGCTGACGCTCTTCGAGGCCGATGCGGACACCGAGGCGGTCGTGCTGATCGGAGAAATTGGCGGCAACGCTGAGGAGCTCGCCGCCGACTTCATCAAAGTGCACGTGACGAAGCCCGTGGTCGGGTTCATCGCGGGACAGACGGCGCCGCCAGGGCGGCGCATGGGACACGCGGGCGCGATCATCGCGGGAGGAAAGGGCACCGCCGCCGAGAAGATGGCGGCTCTGCGTGCCGCCGGCGTGCGCGTCGTCGCCAGCCCGTCGGACATCGGGCGAGCGACCGAGGAGGCCTTGGGCGCCAGACGATAGCGGTATACTGAACGGGATCGTGCGCTGGCCCTTTTGACGACCAGCGTGCCCTACCGCATGAGCGTACCGTCCCCGGCCAGTCAGACCGAACCCCAGCAGTCTGAGGCTTCGGTAGTCAACGACTTCACCATCCAGGTCGCCACCGTCAACGGGTCCGGCAGTCAGACCGCGAACCTCGTCTTGCTGCGATCCCTCTTTCAGATGGGGATCCCGGTCTCCGGCAAGAACCTGTTCCCGTCGAACATCGCGGGCCTGCCGACCTGGTACACCATCCGCGCCAACCATCGCGGGTACATCGCCCGGAAGAAGGAAATCGATTTCCTCGTTGCGATGAACCCCGAGACCGCGAAAGACGACGTCCTCGCGCTCGATGCGGGCCGCGCCGTCGTGTACGACGAGCCGCTCAAGCTCGACGCGCTGCGCGACGACCTCACGTTCTACCCCGTCCCGTTCGACAAGATCGTCGCCAGCGTCTGCTCCGACGCGAAGCTGCGTCGTCTCGTCAAGAATATGATCTACGACGGGATTCTCGCCGAGCTGCTCTCGATCGACATCAAGGAGATGGAGCAGGCGCTCGCCAGGCAGCTCGGCAAGAAGCCCAAGGCCATGGCGCTCAACCAGGCGGCGCTCGAGGCCGGCAAAGCCTGGGCGGCCGAGCACCTGACGAAGCGCGACCCCTATCGCGTTGCGCGGATGAACAAGACCGCCGGCCAGATCCTCGTCGAAGGCAACGCCGCGTGCGCGATGGGCTGCCTGTTCGCCGGCGTGACCGTCGTCGCGTGGTATCCCATCACGCCGTCCTCGTCGCTGCCCGAGACGCTGATCTCCTACATGCGCAAGTACCGCATGGACAAGGCGACCGGCAAGGCGACGTTCGCGATCGTGCAGGCGGAGGACGAGATCGCGTCGCTCGGCATGGTGATCGGGGCCAGTTGGGCTGGCGCGCGGTCGATGACCTCCACGTCGGGGCCGGGCATCTCCCTGATGTCGGAGTTCGCGGGGCTGTCGTACTACGCCGAGGTGCCGGCGGTCGTCTTCGACGTGCAGCGCGTGGGCCCGTCGACCGGCTTGCCGACCCGCACGGCGCAGGGCGACCTGCTGTTCGCCGCCTTCAACTCGCATGGCGACACGAAGCACGTGCTGCTGCTGCCCGCGTCGGTGGCCGAGTGCTACGAGATGGCGATGGACGCGTTCGATCTCTCCGAGCGTCTCCAGACGATCGTGTTCGTGCTGAGCGACCTGGATCTCGGGATGAACACCTGGATGTCCGAGCCGTTCGCCTACCCGGAGAAGCCGATCGACCGTGGCAAGGTCCTCGACGAGGCCAAGCTGCGCGAGCTGGGCGCCTCCTGGGGGCGCTACAAGGACGTCGACGGCGACGGCGTTCCTTGGCGGACGATCGCGGGCATGGGCGGGCCGGCATTCTTCACGCGCGGGTCCGGCCACAACGAGATGGCCGCGTACAGCGAACGGCCGGACGACTACGTTCGCAACATGGATCGGCTCGCACGCAAGTTCGACACGGCCCGCACGCTCGTGCCGCAGCCGATCGTGGAGCTGGATCCGAAGGCGCGCGTCGGCATCATCGCGTTCGGATCGAGCCACTGGGCGGTGGACGAGGCGCGCGACCAGCTCCGCGAGGAAGCCGGCCTGCACACGTCGTATCTGCGGCTGCGGGCGTACCCGTTCACGCCGGCGGTCGACGACTTCATCCGCCGGCACGATCGCGTGTACGTCGTCGAGCAGAACCGGGATCATCAGATGCTCAGCCTGCTGCTCACGGACGGCGAGGCCGCCCACGCCGTCCGCCTGCGGAGCGTGCTGCACTACAACGGGCTGCCGATCGACGCCCGCAGCATCACCGACCGCGTCCTCGAGCAGGAGAAGGGCAGCTAGCCATGGCCGAGACCCCTGTCGCTCCCCGCAAGACCAACCGCATCAACCTGGACGTCTCCAGCTATCGAGGCAGCAAGACGACGCTCTGCGCCGGCTGCGGGCACAATGCCATCTCGGAGCGCATCATCGACGCGTTCTTCGAGATGGGCGTCGATCCGAAGCGCGTGGTGAAGCTCTCGGGGATCGGCTGCTCGAGCAAGAGCCCCGCGTACTTCCTCAATCCGTCGCACGGGTTCAACTCGGTGCACGGCCGCATGCCGTCGGTGGCCACGGGCGCGATGCTGGCGAACGCCGGGCTGCTCGCGATCGGCGTGAGCGGCGACGGCGACACGGGCGCCATCGGCATCGGACAGTTCGTGCACCTGATGCGTCGCAACGTCCCGCTGATCTACATCATCGAGGACAACGGCTGCTACGGGCTCACCAAGGGGCAGTTCTCGCCGACCGCCGACCTCGGCTCCAAGGCCAAGAACGGGGTCGTCAACGACCTGCCGCCGATCGACACGTGCCTGCTGGCGATGGAGCTCGGCGCCTCGTTCGTCGCGCGGTCGTTCTCAGGGGACAAGCAGCAACTGCTGTCGGTGCTCAAGGCGGCGATCTCGCACCGCGGCACGGCGATGATCGACGTGATCTCGCCGTGCGTCACCTTCAACGATCACGACGGCTCGACGAAGAGCTACGCGTACGTGAAGGACCACGAGGAGCCGCTCGGCGAGATCAGCTTCGTGCCGTACTTCCAGGACATCACCGTCGAGTACGAGCCCGGCTCGACCACCGCGGTGCGCATGCACGACGGCTCGCAGCTCTATCTCCGCAAGGTGGCGCCGGACTACAACCCGTCCGACAAGCTCAGCGCCATGCGTCTCCTGCACGAGACGGCGCGGCGCGGGGAGTTCGCCACGGGGGTCATCTACATCGAGCCCGACAAGGACGACTTCCTCGACCTGCTGAACCTCGTCGACGAGCCGCTCGCGACGTTGCCGGAATCGCGCGTGCGTCCGCCCAAGGCCGCGCTCGACGAGCTGATGGACGCGTTGCGGTAGCGGCGGCGGTCCTGGCGGCAGGCCGGAGATCGGAACCGCCCTGTCTTCGATGTAAGATCGCCCGGATATGAACACCGAGCGAACCTTCGCCATCATCAAGCCCGACGCCGTCCGCGCGCAGAAAGCGGGACAGATCCTCGCGCGCATCGAGCAGGCCGGCTTCGTCGTCCGGGGCCTGCGCCTCACACACCTGTCCAAGCGGGACGCCGAGGGCTTCTATGCCGTGCACAAGGCGCGGCCGTTCTTCGGCAGCCTGACGGATTTCATGTCGTCCGGGCCGTGCATCGTGATGGTGCTCGAGGCATCGGGCGCGATCCAGAAATGGCGGGCCCTGATGGGCGCGACGGATCCCGCGAAAGCCGACGCCGGCACGCTCCGGAAGGAGTTCGGCACGTCGATCGAGTTCAACGCGACGCATGGATCGGACGCGCCCGAGACGGCGGCGTTCGAGCTCGGGTACTTCTTCCGCGGCATGGAGCTCTGACGCGGGCCGATGCCATGGGGCGCGCGCTGATAACCGTGGGCGTTGTCCTGGTGGTGGCCGGCCTGCTGGTGCAGATGGGCCTGCCGCTCGGCCGGCTGCCGGGCGACATCCGGATCCAGCGCGGCAATTCGACGTTCTACTTTCCTCTCATGACCTGCATCGTCGTCAGCGTGGTGCTGTCGGTGATCGGGATGCTGCTGCGGCGGTGAGCGATGCCGATCAAGGCCGACAGATGGATTCGCCGGATGGCGCTCGAGCACGGCATGATCGAGCCGTTCGTCGACGACCAGGTTCGCGCAGGTGTGGTCTCCTACGGGCTGTCGTCCTACGGCTACGACATCCGCGTCGCGGACGAGTTCAAGGTCTTCACGAACATCAACAACACCGTCATCGACCCGAAGAGCTTCGACCCGCGGTCGTTCGTGGACATCAAGTCGGACGTCTGCATCGTGCCGCCGAACTCCTTCGCGCTGGCCCGGACGATCGAGTACTTCCGGATCCCGCGCGACATCCTGACGATCTGCCTGGGCAAATCGACCTACGCGCGGTGCGGCATCATCGTGAACGTCACGCCCTTCGAGCCGGAATGGGAGGGCTTCGTCACGCTCGAGATCTCGAACACGACGCCGCTGCCGGCGAAGATCTACGCCAACGAGGGCATCGCGCAGGTGCTCTTCCTGCAGAGCGACGAGGTGTGCGAGCGGTCGTACGGCGACAAGAAGGGCAAGTACCTGAAACAGTCCGGCGTGACGCTGCCGAAGATCTGACAACG